>JBEBRI010000087.1:0-16140 GCA_040394915.1 Sphingobacterium sp. | reverse complement strand
GAGGATCTACAAAGACAAACTGGTGTTTGTTAGATGATTCAAATAAAAAAATCTATTTCAACACCGAAGGTTATAACCCATATTTTGTAGATAGCGATTACATTGTTGCATCCCTTAAGAAAGGACTACCTCATGATATCCCATTTGAGAAGGTTTCAGAGGTAAATTATTATGGTGCTGGGGTTCATAACGAAGAAAAAGCAAAGATTGTAGAAGAAGCAATTCAAGCCGTTTTCCCAAATGCAAAAGTTGAAGTTGGTCATGACTTGTTAGCTGCTGCACGTGCCTTATTAGGAACTGAAGCAGGATTTGCTGCAATTTTAGGGACAGGTACAAACTCGTGTATCTACGACGGAAAAGATATCACTTATAATATTGATTCTGCCGCTTATATCTTAGGTGATGAAGGTAGCGGTAGCTACATCGGTAAAAAACTATTAACAGACTTTATTCGTGGATTGATGCCGAAAGACGTATCGGATGTCTTCTACGAAACTTATAAACTTACGCCAGATGAAATTATGGATAATGTTTATACAAAACCTTTGGCTAACCGTTTCTGTGCTAGTTTCAGCAAATTTGTTTACGACAATAATGTAAACATCCAATATACGCGCAAGATTGTAGACGATGCTTTCGAAGCATTCTTCGCCAATCTAGTAAGTAAGTACCCAGATTATCAATCCTATACTTTTAATTGTATTGGTTCGGTAGGCTATAATTTTAGAAATGTATTAGAAGAAAAAGCAAATCAATATGGCATGAAAGTCGGTAAAATCCTTCGTTCTCCTATCGACGATCTTGTTCAATTCCATATTAACAGATCTAGAAGCACGGCGAACTCATAACTATTGAGCAGTATTCAATCTTAATAATAAGGTCACTTCATAAAAAGGGAAGGCTGTATTTTCAATACAGCCTTCCCTTTTTATCTGGAATGACTTCCACAAAGCGCGTTGAAGACAAAAGCCGATCACAACACCTCATCCGAGAAAGCACCCTCCTTCCTTAAAATACTATAGACTCCCCAACTTTTGGTAGTTGTAAACTGAGTCCTGCGTTTTCGAACAAATGCAGAGTCGCTTCTTTATCAATTGTTATTGGAGGGAATGAATCATAGTGAATCCCGACGATATGCTTACAATCAATAAAGTCCGCTGCAATTACCGCATCTTCGGCATCCATAGTATAGTGCCCTCCTATTGGCAATAAAGCCAGATCAATTTGATAGCGCGCTAACAACTTCATCTCCATGGTTAAGGCTGTGTCACCCGCAAAATATATTGTTTTGCCATCGACGAAGAAGACATATCCCACAGGAAATCCACCGTACTGGCCATCTGTCGTACTATTTGTATGAGCCGCATATACCATTTTAACCTTACCAAATGGAAGATTCAATGTCCCGCCGATATTGTATTCTATTACCTTATCATCTGCTACACCTTGTTTTCTAACCCAAGCTGCTGTTTCTACGATCGCGCAAACTGTAGAATCACTTTGCTTTTGTATTGCAGCCATATCGGCCACATGATCTTGATGCCCATGCGATAGAAAGATATAGTCCGCATGAATCTCAGATACATCAATAGCGGACGCCAAAGGATTATAGCTAATAAAAGGATCAATTAACACCTTGGTACCGTTGAAATCAAACGACACACAGGATTGTCCATAATACGTTAGTTTCATTGTGACTGTTTATTTATTTCCAAATAAGTTTCCTAAGCCGCCTAAGCCACTCAACATATCTTGAGAGGCAGCAGCCATCTCTGTCTGGCTAATATTTTCAGCCTGCGCAATAGCCTTATTTAGCGCTACGATCAACAGCTCTTCCAATTCCTCTTTATCTGCAGATTTTAAGAATTCTGGATCAATATTGATCTCCTTGATTTCTTTGTTTGCAGAAGCAATTACGCGAATCTTTCCACCTTCCGCCTCGCCGGAAACCGATACATGATCCAATCTATCTTTGATCTCTTGTGCCTTCTGTTGTGCTTGAAATAATTTATCGAACATCTCCTCTAAAATTGTTTGTAAGTCCAATAATACAAAATATTGGGCAATTCACCATTAGCAATTAGGTTCTTTTCGCGAGCTTGAGTACCTTTGTGAATTAATAAGTATATCGATGAATGAATTAACATATTATACCGAGATCGCTGAAGAATTACAGAAAAACAATCCTACAGCCTATGAAGAACTTGACGAGGAAATACATATCATCATCCATAAACTTAAGTTCATCCCGCAAGAAAGTAGACCGATCGTTCAAGTTATTCGTAACGAAGGAATTCAACAAGATTATTTGAATGAACTACTTAAAGTTGCTGGAGCCCAACATTCAGGATCTACAGTTCCGTTGCAAGACGTTGAAATATTAATCTTTATCGACGAATCGTATAATTACCTAAGCACGCTCCCCGTGGAACTTTCGTCTGTATACGCAGATAGCAAGGCTGTAAAAAACAATCAAATCTATGTTATCCAAAAGGAAGATTTTGCTAAAAACAAATCGGCGTATATACAGGATATTGAAGTGCTCGCAGAAATTATCCAATCTAAATACTTTGTATTTGGGCATGAAGGTGAGGAATGGATAAAGTTTGATTTCAGTTTATAAATGTGCGCTGAACCTTATTAAATATTGCGCTATATCAATATAAAAGCGAAAGGACGCCTAGATGACGTCCTTTCGCTTTTTATGTTTTATGCTAATGAGCGATAACCGCTAATAAATCGATATTAATTAAATTTTTTGCGGAGAACAGCATAAAGCTTATCGACTGTTTGTGGCTTGGCAGCCCAATTATTCTTCAGTGCATAATTTGTCTGTAGGAAGGCATCCGCTTCTGAAAAATTATCATAGCGATTCAACAATTCGATTGCTTCACTGTAAGCCAAGCTATAGCCATTGAACAAATCTTTGATAAACAATAATTTGTCGTTCAGACTCACGCCCGTTTTCAAGTCTGTAATGGTATCAGACGATTTACTAGATGTCGTTTGAAACTGGTTTGCATTGGTAAGTCCCGCTTGCTTCTGCTGTTGGATTAATTCATTCAACGTTAATTTGCGTGCAGGTGTCTGCTCAGCTTGATGCGCGAGATCATTTAGAGTCGGCTCTGGCGCAGCATCTTCAATCTCAACTTTTTTCTCTTCAATAACAACCTCATGTACTACCGGAGATAAATGTTGCGCTTCAACGGGCTCCTCACGTACCGCTGTGGTTTCATTCTGTACCTCAGGCGTATTTTCTTCCGCCGCTCTACCCTCGCCTTCACCTTCAATTGAGGTGTAGTTGGAACGAGAAGTATGGGAATAGTATGATGACGCAGGAGATGACTCTACCTCTGCTTCGATACTCTCAAATGCTTTGGCTTCAACTTGATCAGGCGCATTGTCTGATACACTATCTTCAATTTGTCCGAATCCCTCGAATTTAATCCCTTCCGTTTTTTCTGCTTGCGGTTCATCTACTTCAATCGAATGTTCGGGAGCCTGCAATGCAACCTCGGTCTCTTCAATCAGATCTTCAGATTTTACTTCTTGAATTTCTTCGATCACCGGCTGGCTATCTGCCTCATGCTCTTCAAAAGCGGGAGCAGGTGTAAAGGCCTGTTCCTCTTTGGTTACAGGAATCGCTATTGCTGGATCAAGTGAAGGCGTATCGGATTCAGTGTTCGACTTCAAATTACCAAGAATGTCTAAATGTGCGGCTAAATATTTCGCTTGTGCGGCCAATAAAAGTATTTGTGTTCTATCATGCGCAACACGATCTTTATTTAAGTTTGCGTATTGTTCGTTTAGTTCGACGAGTAGGTCACCAATTTTGTTGTAAATATCTTGTTGTGAATAGGCCATATTGTTCTATAACTTTGTTCTAAAAAATGGAAGTCTTTCTTGAGTAAGTGTATTAAAATTAAAACCACTGATTCTGACAGGTTTCAATGATTAATTGATAATCCTTAAATCAAAAATAAGATTAAATTTCGATATTCGCATTCATTGTTGCTTAAGAATTTGTCTACTACTATAAACTAATTTTAAGCATTTTTAGTATTAAAATGATTCAAAATGATGTTGTTTTCAGAACATAATTTCCACGATAGACAGGAACGTATTGGAAGTATAGAAGTTATCTGTGGTTCTATGTTTTCGGGGAAGACTGAAGAACTCATTCGAAGGCTGAAAAGAGCAAAATTTGCGAAGTTGCCTGTGGAGATTTTCAAACCTGAAATTGATGTGCGCTATGGGGAGCATGAAGTCGTTTCTCATGATAGTAACGCGATTCCATCAACGCCCGTATCCCACTCTTCTGCTATTCTCCTGCTCAGTGCAGACACCAAAGTTGTTGGTATTGATGAGGCTCAATTTTTTGACGAAGAACTTCCAGAGGTCTGTAATACACTCGCGAATCGCGGTATCCGCGTGATTGTAGCCGGCTTGGATATGGATTATAAAGGCAGACCCTTCGGTCCTATACCGAATTTGATGGCGATGGCTGAACACGTAAGTAAAGTGCATGCCGTCTGTGTCCAATGTGGTTCGCCAGCAACCTATTCCTATCGCATTGCAGAAAACGAATCGCGCGTTCTCTTAGGGGAAAAGGAAAGTTACGAACCAAGATGTCGAACCTGTTATTTTGAATTAAGTAGAAAAAACAGCTAAGAAAAAAGGGGATACATCGAATAATGTATCCCCTTTTTTTTACTTGCTGCTAGAGTTTAGATAGGATCGATTCGTCCAGTGGTGTCACTTTAGAACGGAATCGATTTGTAAGTTTTCCATCTTTATTAATCAAAAACTTTTCAAAGTTCCATTTTATCTCACCAGTGAAGTCAGCGTTCTCAGCACTCGTCAAATATTTAAATAAAGGATCTGCATTTTCACCCTTTACGTCTACTTTCTCGGACATTAGGAATGTAACTCCATAATTTTGTTCGCAGAATTCCTGGATTTTATCATTGGCATCAAACTCCTGTCCACCAAAATTATCAGATGGAAACCCAATCACGACTAACTTATCGCCATATTGTTGATGCAGCTCCTGTAGCTCTTTGTATTGCTTGGTAAAGCCACACTTGGAAGCGGTATTAACAATTAGAATTTCCTTTCCTTTGAATTCTGAAAGAGAAACCTTCTTTCCGTCGATTGTCTTGAAAGAAAAGTCGTAAACACTCGGTTGCTGAAACAGCATAGTGTACAACAAAATCATTTTTACTAACATAAGCTCTTATTTTAATTCAACATTCAATTCCCTATTGACCACGAAGTAAAAAATCTCCTCAATAGGATTTTTTAAAATTTTACCTACTCTTACCCCATGCAAATTGCATACCTCTCTCAAATGTAGATCAAAATGATAGGCAATTCCACCGACAAAATTACACTCATACTCCCAAAAGTTAGGATAAGTCATCACATTGGATCGAACAAACTCATCAAACCCATTTCGCAACAGATTATCTATATAAGGGTGCGCCCTGTTCGCTGCCATAAATTCTGCAAACGATGCTAAATAAGCATTCGGCCGATCTTTCTGATAAACATTCTTAATGATGATATCCTTGGTAATCGGGTGAGCTTCTTTGAAAATACGCATTAAGTCTCTTGGCATTTGCTCGTATAGATACGCAGTAATTAATTGCTTTCCGAACCAAGCGCCTGAACCTTCATCTCCTAACACGTAACCTAACCCGTACAGACCTTGTTCGAGTGAGATCCCATTGAAGTAACTGCTGTCAGAACCAGTTCCTATATTACAGATCAATCCTTTATTTTCTCCAAACGCCGCATAGGCTGCCCCCTGCAGATCGCTCTCCACGGAAATAAAGGAATTTGGGAAGATCTCTGTTAATGCATTAGATACCAACTCTCGACGGTCTGGCGTCGTACAGCCTGCCCCGAAAAAATAAAGCTCATGGATTTCATTGATATAAGGAATAATCTCTTGCACCTGACCTAGAACGGAAGCTATTTCCTTCTCGCTGACAAAAAATGGATTGAGGCCTTTAGTACGAAAACGTAGGGGTTTACTATCTGGAAGATGCAACATCCAATCTGATCGTGATGAACCACTATCTGCAACTAAAATCATATTTTACGTAATTTCATCTCATCCAAATATACAAATTTCGAATAATCAACGAAAACGATACCCTTCAATGTAAGTTTATAAGTTCATTATCTTATCCTAATCGTTTTTAGAATGTGATTACATTCCCATTTGGACTGGATTTCTATGGCCTCAATTCATTATCTTTATAGCGGAAATACAAAAACCTATTATTATGAATTATTGGAAAGCTTCTTTCTGGCTTTTACTGTTTACGCTTTGCCTTTTACCCATTAGCCAAGCACAACAGATTACGTCTCCAAAAATGCATTTTGGATTTGAAATTGGAGATGATTATCAACTTGCTAACTTCACGCAGACCGAAGATTATTTTAAAAAATTGAGCGAGCAGTCCGATCGCGTCATCTACTATCCGATTGGAAAAACAGAAGAGGGACGTGAACAGTGTATGTTGATTATAAGCTCCCCCGAGAACTTAAAAAAACTTGACCGCTATCAAGAGATTTCCCAGCGCTTAGCTCGCGCGGATCTCGAGGAGGATGAAGCGAGAGCCTTAGCGAAAGAAGGAAAAAGTGTGGTTTGGATTGATGGAGGGCTGCATTCGACAGAGGTTGTAGGCATGCATCAATTAATTCAAACGGCCTACTTGTTGGCCTCATCGAAAGACGATGAAACTTTGAATATCCTGAATAACAGCATCATTTTATTGGTTCATGCCAATCCAGACGGACAGGAGCTGGTGTCTAATTGGTACATGCGGGAACCCCAAGTCGAAAAAAGATCGACAAGTTTAGTTCCGGTACTTTACCAAAAGTATGCTGGACATGATAACAATCGTGATTTCTTCATGTTAAATCTCAAAGAGAGTCAAAACATGGCTCGTCAACTCTTTATTGAATGGAACCCTCAAATCATGTACAACCATCATCAAACAGCGCCTGCAGGTGCGGTTGTTGCTGGCGCTCCCTACCGTGATCCGTTTAATTATGTCTTTGACCCCTTGTTGATGTCGGGAATCGACGCATTGGGCGCGGCCATGTCATCGCGCTTGAATGCAGAGAACAAACCAGGTTATACAGCAAAAGGCGGTTCGGTTTTCTCAACTTGGTATAATGGTGGATTGAGAACCACGACCTATTTTCATAATATGATCGGGCTTTTGACCGAAATAATTGGGAACCCAACCCCTTACGATATTCCGCTCGTACCGTCTAGACTTTTACCTTCCAGCGACACGCAAAACCCCGTATTGCCACAACGCTGGCACTTTAAGCAGTCCATCGATTATTCAATCTCATTGAATTATGCTGTGATGGGTTATGCCGCGAGATACCGTGATGAGGTATTGTTCAATATCTACCGAATGGGAAGAAACTCCATAGAAAAGGGCAGTAAGGATACCTGGTCATTATCGCCGAGTAAAGTTGCTGTAATTGACAGCGCTGTTCAACAGGCGAGAGCATCCAATCCAAATGAGCGCTTTCCGAATCCTAATCTAATTGAAAAACTGAATAAGAATCCTCACTTTCGAGATCCTAGAGCCTATGTTATTCCAGCGGATCAAGCTGACTTTCCGACGGCTGTCAAATTCTTGAATGCATTAATAGCGAACGGGATTGAAGTGTTGCAGACGACAAAGGAATTTACCGCGGGAGGCAAATCTTATCCATCCGGGTCTTATGTTGTAAAAACAAATCAGGCCTTCCGTCCGCACATTTTAGATATGTTTGAACCTCAAGATCATCCGAACGATTTTGAATATCCTGGAGGCCCTCCTATCCCGCCATATGATGCGGCTGGCTGGACATTGGCGTATATTATGAACGTCAAGTTTGATCGCTTTTTGGATGACATCGATGGCCCTTTTCAGAAACTGCCGATCGGAGAAAAGATCGTTATTACCCCAGCAGCATTACCTCAAGGAAAATATACCGTTCTGTCGCCTGCCATTAATGATAGTTATGGATTGGTCAACCAATTACTCCATGAAAAACAGAAGGTTTGGCGTGATCAGACGAATGGAAATTTTTACTTTCTGAGCCGACCAGGTCTAACAACAAATCTACCGACCTCCGCCATAGATAAACTTCCCGAGCGTGCGAAATTATTGAAATCGTCAAGAATCGCCCTATGGGATACTTATGGCGGAAGTATGCCGTCTGGATGGATTAGGTTTCTCATGGAACAATTCCAATATAATGCAAGCGTGGTATTCCCGCCAGAATTTGAAAACGGAAATTTAAAAGATAAATACGATGTGATTATTCTTCCTAGTGGTGCAATCCCTCGTATTCAGGCGGCCACAAAATCAAGCTATGGCCCGAATTTTAACAAGCCAGCACCTGAAAACATCCCTTCTCCTTACAGAGAACGTTGGGGAAGTCTAACGGTTGAAAAGTCAATTCCTGCACTTCGAGAATTTATGGAGAAAGGGGGAACAGTTATCTCCATCGGAAACGGCTTAGATATAGCCAAACATTTCAATCTAGAAGTGACTAGCGCACTTGTAGATGCAAATAACGAACCTTTACGTGCGGTAGATTTTTACACGCCGGGTTCTGTATTGTCCGCGAAGCTTGCAACGGGATTACCAGACACCTGGGGCTATGAACCGAATATCGATGTGTATTACAGCAATTCCGCCTTATTTAAGATTCATGATGATAAGATCAGCCCCTTACTTTGGTTTGAAAGTGATCAAGTTTTGAAGAGCGGCTGGTCATGGGGCGAGAAGTACTTGAAAGGCGCCGTATTAGCATTCGACGCTAAAATTGGAAAGGGCAAGCTCGTTTGCTTTGGTAATGACATTACCTTTAGAGCGCAAACACACGGTACATTTAAATTACTATTTAACCAGCTTTATTAGCGTAGGGTGTTGAACAATGGAAAGGGATGTCCCTATCAAAATTCTAGCGATCGAGAGACATCAAAATACAATTAAAAAAGAGGCGACCATGTTGGTCGCCTCTTTAGATATCCTCTCACTTAATGCAGAACTACTTGAATTAATGACTTACCGCTGCTTCAATTAATTCGCCATAAAATGCGGTCTCCGTCCTTCCAGACGCGCGCACTTGCTGTGGAATAAAAGATTGCGCTGTTTGACCAGGAACCGTATTGATTTCAATAAAGAAAAACTTATCCGTGTTATTCTCTATAAAGAAGTCGATGCGAACCATACCTTTACAATTCAATCGAATATAAATCTCTTTTATTATGCGATCGGCTCTTTCCTTCTGTTCCTCATTAAGATCTGCCGGTGTAATTTCTTCCGTCAGTCCCGGCGTATACTTCGCTTCAAAATCAAAAAACTCTCGGGTTGTTCTAACCTCTGTCGCAGGAAGCACTTGTAAAACTCCCTTCGAGTCGCGATATATTCCTTGTGAAAACTCTCGCCCTGTTACAAATTCTTCAACCAATACTTGCTGCCCCGTATTCTCTGCATCGTAAGCATCATCGAGTGCTTTTCGAAGTTCAGCCCAATCGGAAACTTTGCTCATTCCGATACTACTTCCTCCCGCATTGGGCTTCACAAAAATGGGGAGACTCAATTTCTCCAAAACCAAGTCAGCAGCCTTAGCTCGATGCTCTTCGAATAACAATACCGATTTGGCAACATTAATCTCCGGAATATCTTGCACAATGGCTTTCGTATAGCCTTTGTTCATCGTCAAAGCAGAGGTTAAAGCTGTACATGAGGTGTAAGGAAGGCCAATCATATCGAAATACCCCTGTAAACGGCCATCTTCGCCTGGAACACCATGTATAATGATAAAGGCCACATCAAAATGAATCAATTCACCCGCAAGGTTTAAAGAAAAATCTTGACGATTAATCTCGTGTTTAGATCCGGATTCATCTTCATAAAACCAACTGTCTAAGGACACCGTAATCGGAAACACATCGTATTTATTTTTGTCAATCTGAGCATATACGAAGGCCGCACTTTTAAACGATACTTCCGCTTCCCCCGTGTAGCCCCCTTTGACTAAAGCAACTTTTGTTTTCATAATAAATTATCAAGAAGCAAATATAATTTGAGATACGAGGAAAAACGAATATTTTTGCCTTTAATATTGACGATATTATCCAAGAATTTAAAAAGTGGAATTAATATTGCGATACCAAAACATTTAAAGCAACAGATTGATGTCGAAATTCTTTTTATACTTAAGGACGAGTGCATTTAGGAAAAACCTAATAGCCGCCTTAATTTTCATAGTCGTCCTTTTTATCGTAATTTACTTTGGATTAAAAATCTACACGAAACATGGGGACTCGCAAGAAGTACCTGTCTTAAAAGGATTGCATATCAATGAGGCTTTGAAAATCCTGGACAAAGCCGGTTTAGAATACGAAATTGATTCTATTTACCAAATGGATGCGAAACCAGGATTAGTAATTGAGCAAGATCCTGATCCGAAATCGCATGTAAAAGGTGGCCGAACCATCTATCTGACGATTATCACACAATCTGCTCCGGAAATTGCATTCCCTGAAATAGTCGATAAAACATTTATTGAAGCCTCCGCTATCTTGAAAAATCACTCATTGAAAATTGCGGACACCAGCTACATCAATGATATCGCTCGAGATGTGGTTTTAGAAGTAAAATTCTCCGGACAGACCATACAGCCCGGACGGATGGTTCCTAAGGGGTCGAGAATAAGCTTAATCCTAGGTAATGGTCGCGGTGATTCAGAAGTCGATATCCCTAACTTAGCAGGTCAGTCTGTCGAAGAGGCTAAATTTGCACTTGCAGGACTTGGATTAACATTAGGGTCAATTACCTTCGCCGATAATTCACGCGATACGCTCAATGCGCGAATTGTAAGTCAAAGCCCGGATACTAGTGCGCATGTTATTTCGATCGGAAGTGCCGTTCATGTGACTTTGGCAATGCCAAAAACAACAACAACTACACCCGTAAACCCTACAACACCTCAAAATTAAAATCATGGCTGCCAGCGGAAAGAAAAATAGCACCCTGAAGGTTATACTGATCATCGTATTGATTGTTGGCCTTGTTGGAGCCTGGTTAGGTTATCAGGCATTCTTGGCTCCTACTATAGCAACTTCTGAAGATTACTTTTACGTACATACCGATGAGCCTTATGAAAGTGTCATCCAAAGAATTGAAGATGAAGGCATTGTCAAGAACCCTAGCTACTTCAAGTTTGTTGCGCGATCAATGGATTTACAAGATGGGATTAAGCCAGGACGCTATAAACTGTCCAAAGACCTCAGCAATCGCCGTTTTATCGGGAATTTACGGGGTGGTTATCAAGAAGCTGTTCCATTTAGATTTCAGAATTTACGCTTGAAAGAGAACTTTGCCGGTGCCTTGGGGAAAAATTTTGAAGCCGATTCAACGACATTCTTGAACATCCTTAATGATGAAACGGTAGCAGCGAAATATGGCTTTACTAAAGACAATTTCTTCTCCATGTTTATTCCAAATACTTATGAGATTTATTGGAATACCAAACCCGAGGAAATTATCGATCGTTTCGCAACAGAATACAAGAAATTCTGGAATGCCGATAGAAAAGCAAAAGCAGCAGCGTTGGATATGACGCCAGAACAAGTGAGCGTTTTAGCATCCATCGTTAAGGGTGAGGCGCTACATGTGGATGAGATGCCCGAAATTGCTGGATTATATATCAATAGACTGAAACGAGGAATGTTGTTGCAGGCGGACCCAACAGTGATTTTTGCTAACAATGATTTCACGATCCGTCGTGTTTTAAATCGTCACCTCACGATTGATAATCCTTATAACACCTATCGTTATAAAGGGCTGCCTCCGGGGCCAATCATGATGCCTAGTATTGCATCAATCGACGCCGTACTTAACTATAATCACCATGATTATATTTACATGTGTGCAAAAGATGATTTCTCAGGATATCACAATTTCGCTAAAACGGTTGCAGAGCATCAAATTAATGCGAGGAAGTTTCAGCAGGCCCTTGACGCAAGAAATATTAAAAAATAATTATGTTTTCCTATATACATCAAGTTCGTGTTCGTTATGCCGAAACGGATAATATGGGCTATGTCTACTACGGCAACTACGCGGCCTATTATGAAGTAGCACGAACCGAAATGCTACGTAGTACAGGCATTTCGTATAAAGAATTAGAAGAAATGGGGGTTATGCTTCCCGTTATTGAACTCCATTGCAACTATATCAAACCTGCAAAATATGATGATTTAATCAGCATAAATATTTATATTCGAGAAAAACCGGGTATTAGGATTAAATTTGAATACGAGCTATTTAATGAAGAAGGCGAGTTGTTGAATACAGGTTCTACGCAGCTAGTATTCGTCGATATGGAGCGAAATAGACCTTGTCGACCTCCTGCAATATTCCAAGAGAAAATGGCTCCATTTTTTGGAGAATAATGAAAAAAGTACATCAAACGCTTCTACATCTACAGCCTTATGATCGTTTGATAGAATGGTCGAAAACTGCCACCCTACCGGGATTTGGCAAATTGCCTTTGTATACCGTTTTCGTTTTTTTCTTTCAAGAAATATCGCGAGAGTCTATTATAAACAAAGCATCCTCGCTCGCTTACAATTTCATGTTAGCCATATTTCCCGGAATCATCTTTCTCTTCACCCTGATTCCATATATTCCTATAGACAATTTTCAAGAGCAGTTGATGGACCTTATTCAGCTAGCTCTGCCAAACAACGCCTATGAAGTCCTCGAAAACACCCTTAAAGATATTATCATTAGGCAAAACGGCGGATTATTGTCTGTCGGTTTTATTCTTTGTACGTTCTTTGCAACAAACGGGATGACCACTTTGATGATGACGTTCAATAAATCATCATTGGCGAAAGAATCAAGAACTTGGTTTCAACGCCGTATAGTAGCTTTGGTTTTATCTTTCTCTATTGTGATTGCCCTGGTATTTGGTATTTTTCTATATACTGGCTCGAATTGGTTAATAAACTACCTAAAGACCCATATTGATTACGATCTTTCTTGGTTTTGGTCGTTTTTGATAAAAACAGCACAATGGTTAATTCTGTTCTCCATTTATTTTTTCACTGTTAGTCTAATCTATAAATTTGGACCATCATCCTCGCGTTGGAAATTGTTTACTCCTGGCGCCACCTTGGCTACCCTACTCGCGATGCTATCATTCTCTTTATTCACATTTTATATCAATAATTTCGGCGCCTACAACAAATTATATGGATCAATCGGAACCTTGATTGTGGTCATGATTTGGATGTATATGAACGCACTTATCCTAATCATTGGCTATGAATTGAACGCGAGTATTGCACTTTCAAAACAAAGTATTAAAATTGTAAAACCAAGAGTGTATAATTCATTCAAGGCAGACCAAGGTTAACAAAGGAGATCCATATAAAGTATATAAACTGAATTAATGTAAAAGAATGCCACAAGAAGACAAATACTTAATAGATAGAACTAATCGAAACAAGAGTATTCGCAATATCTTGTTGATTTCTACTATCGGCCTTTTTATAGCATTCTTAATTTTCTTTATCTCTTCTTTTATTCAATACCGTTCTATACAAACTCGAATTGAAAGAATATATAGCAGCATTAATACCGATCAAAATAGCTTTGTTACGCTGCTGACAAAATTCAATGATGCTGAAAACCACTTTCGACAATATTCCATAAATTATGATAGTGCAGATTTTTCAGATTATAACAGACATCTTGTTTTCCTAAAAAATTCCGTGGATTCCCTCCGAAAAGTGAGAGAGGTGGAAGAGATTATCGACCGAAATAATTCCAAAGATTCGGTAAGCTACTCGGAGTTGTTACCTAAGTACCATGAGTTAACGAATAATATCGACTCGCTAATCGCCACCGCAAATACACTTGATTCTTTCCATAAAACGGCAATAAACAGTTCGTTATTTAATTTATCCCAAGGTTCCAAATCAGCCAAATCGGCTTTAGCAATAACCCCTAAAGTTGTCATTAACAGAAAACCGTTATTGCAGCGTATTTTTCAATCAAAAAGAGATACGCTATATCTTGAGGAAGATGTTATTTCCGAAGCAACTAAAAACAGCTTAAGCAAAAGCTACTCGAAAATCCAAACCGAATCGGAACTACGAGCGCAAGGAAAGCTGGATGAGATTAAAACACATTTCACGGATCTCCGACAAAAAGAACGACTCCTGCTAGCAGACAATTTTACGCTTCTGCATACCACAAATCAACAAATACGATATATCCACGATCAACGAATTAAATTTCAACGCGAGAAATCTGATCAAGAACTGAGTACGCTCATAGCCAATACCGACACCTTCAAATGGCAGATTATCGTATCCCTGACATTTGTATTTATCGTTATATGTATTTTGGTTTACTATCAATTCTTCACGAATTACTATGAGCAGATGCTCATGGACGAAAAAATCTACGCGTCAAAACTCGCCGAACAAAAAACAGATATATTGGCGGAAATTACACATGAAATTAGAACGCCGATTAACTCCATGATTGGAATCGTTGACCTACTAAGAACTCGAAACGATCTATATCAGCCGAAAGATATTCTGCTTTTAGAAACTGCCTATTCCAATATCACGTCTACATCCAAGACGATTAATGATATCTTGAATTTGAGCAAAATAGACAAACATGACACTGTAGAAGCAACGCATTTTGATTTCCGGGAAATGCTCTTAGAGGTGCTCGACAACTACCGCAATCAAGCCAACCTAAAACAAATAGAACTTGCACATTCCCTCGATGAAAGTAAGCCAACCATTATTTTCACCGACGAATTGAAAGTTCGTCAGGTTGTTAGTAATTTAGTAAGTAACGCAATAAAATATTCATCGAAAGGGACGGTAACGACAAAGATTTACGTAAATAACCACAGTAACTTGGTCATTAAAGTGTCCGATGAAGGAAACGGCATTCCTGAAAATTTAAAAAAGAACATATTCAAAAAGTACTACACAGAGAACAAGACCAATAAAGTTGAAGGCGGTGTAGGATTAGGTCTTTATATTACCAAAAACATTGTGAATTTATTAAAGGGTAAAATCTCCTTTCAGTCAAAAGTGAATCAAGGAACAACTTTTACTGTAGAAATTCCAATACCGGGCCCGAAATATCGACGTAAAACGACGCTCAATATTAACCGCGTAAAGGACTTACCAAAGAACTTATCTTGGTTGATTGTAGACGATAATGCGCTTAATCTACTATATTTAAAACAATTTTTCGTGTTACATGATCAGGTTTTCACAGCAACAAACGGCCTGGAAGCATTGAATCTATTAGACACAAAACACGTCGACGTCATTGTCACCGACATCAATATGCCCGTGATGACTGGGGACGAATTACTCGTAAAAATTCGTCAGAACCCGGCGTATGAACAGATGAAAATCATTGCGACATCATCAGATAATGAGCAAGTTAAACAGCAAGAAGAACTCAGAAACGTGAAATTTGATGGCATACTCATCAAGCCATTCAATGAAAAGAAGCTCACTGAAATTATTTTAAAAACCCTTTACCCCATCTTCGAGGAGCCCGAAGAAATTAATCAAGAGGAATCATAAATATTTTTTTTCTTCTAATCTCTTGTAAATAAAAGTTTTTCGTATCTTTGCAGTCCCTACATCGTAGGGAAAAGGAGATAATTAATTAATGGCAAAAAAACAAGAAGCAGAAAAAGAGTTAGCGGCGAAAAACGCAGAGCTACAAGGTGCTGACACAAAAGTTGTGAAGGACACTGAAAAGATTGAGTCTGAAGCAGATTCAAATTTAATCGATGAGATTAAATCTAACACTTGGAGTACTCCGACTGGAGACTTCGACTGGGATCTTGATGAAAAAGCATTCGGTAATTACAGCGATGCGGAGCGTGTTAAATTAGAAGAGCAATATGCTGGAACATTTAACCAAATCAATCAAGGCGAAATTATTGAAGGTATCGTGGTATCTATCAATAACAAAGATGTTGTTTTAAACATCGGTTTCAAATCAGACGGTCTTGTAGCATTATCTGAGTTCCGTGACTTACCTGACT
>JBEBRI010000086.1:0-16274 GCA_040394915.1 Sphingobacterium sp. | reverse complement strand
GTTCTTGATTTCTAAAATCATTGGAAGGAAACGCTAATATCTCAAATCCTAAATCGCGATATTTCTTATAAAGGTTTTCAAGCGATTTGAATTGCTTCGTAAAAAAGCACTTGCTCGCCGTATTGACAATTAATAAAACCTTGCCTTCAAAATCTTTGAGGGACTTCTTTTGGCCATTAAATTCCAATGCATTAAAATCATAAACGGTAGCTTTCATAAAAAATTAGGTCTAAGGGTTACGAATGGGGCGAACACGCTCATATTCACGAATGATGTTCTCTATTTCAAAATCCTCTCGCGGATCATAGGTACTTTTTAAGTTATGCCCGAATAGCTTGGCCACACCTTGATAGACAAAGGCAGATACGCCCCCCTTCATGTCTTTCACTAAATCATAGCTGGTGTTTCCGGTTTGGCGTTCAATAAGCTTAATCAAGATTTTGCCCTGCGAGACCGTTAAATTCTTAACTTCTGAGGTGATCTTCTCTTTAATTTCGCGTTCGCATTCTTTGATTAAACGCTTCTCTTCTCTCCTTGAATTGGCAGTTGCTAGGTCACGATCTAATTGGTCATAGCGTTTTTGAGCATAAATAGCATAAGGCAATACACGAATAACATTTCGCTTAAGACGTAAATAACGTTGTCGCTCATCTTCACTTTTCCAAGGGCGAACCGCCGTAATGACAACCTCTTCAATAGGAAACCAGGGAACAACCTCTCCATTATCCAAAGTTGTAGTAGCATAATGTTCAACCACCTCTGCCTTGCCTTCCCCATACTGCGGTTTCGTCAATGTCTGTGCATGACTTAACAGCGACGTCATAAGGAGAAAAACGCCCAACAAAACCCACTTATTAATACCCCTAAGCATCCTCAATAAATTATTTCCTCTCGCTTAATATTAATTTTTTTCGTATATTTATACAATACAAGAAACTTTCTTTCTGTATTATTTGCCCAATAAATTTAGCAAATTATATTTAATTATCATAGTGATTTAGAGGAGTTATATGCAAGAATATGTGATTGATATTGAGGCTGAAAATAAGGAAATCCGAAAAAGATACCGTGCGTTATTAAGAGCTTGCAAACCGACATTACAAAAAGGCGATAAACAACAGATCCGTAAAGCGTTTGACTTGGCCCTAGAAAGCCATAAAGACATGCGTCGTAAATCTGGCGAGCCCTATATTTACCATCCCATCGCTGTTGCACAGATTGCAGCCGAAGAAATCGGCTTAGGAACGACCTCTATTGTCTGTGCATTGCTCCATGACGTAGTCGAAGATACTAGCGTAACCTTACACGATATCGAAGAGCAATTCGGCAAAAAAGTCGTGCGCATTATCGACGGCTTAACAAAGATATCGGGCATATTTGACCCCAATAGCTCGATGCAAGCGGAAAACTTCCGCAAGATGCTCCTCACCCTAGCCGATGATGTTCGTGTGATCTTAATTAAGCTAGCCGACCGTTTGCATAATATGCGAACGATGGAATTTATGGCTCGCCATAAGCAGCTTAAGATCGCTTCAGAAACAAGTTATCTATATGCTCCCCTTGCCCATCGTTTAGGTTTATATGCCATCAAATCAGAATTGGAAGACCTTTCCATGAAGTATACCGATCCTGATACATATAAGTTTATCGCTAAGAAATTAAATGAGAAAAAAGCTGAACGCGAGAAATTTATCGGCGACTTTATTGGGCCAATTAACGAAATATTAAAAGAAGAAGGCATCAAAGCCTCTGTTTTCGGAAGACCCAAATCCATTCATTCCATTTGGAATAAGATGCGTAAAAAGTCGATTCCATTTGAGGAAGTATACGACCTATTCGCTATTCGCATCATCATTGATGCAGAAGCTGAAAAAGAGAAGACGGAATGTTGGAAGGTATATTCGATCGTTACAGATCTCTATCGCCCAAATCCTGATCGATTACGTGACTGGGTATCCTCGCCAAAAGCGAATGGCTACGAATCCCTACATACAACAGTGATGGGACCTCGAGGTCAATGGGTAGAAGTTCAAATCCGAACCCGAAGGATGAACGAAATTGCAGAGAAAGGATTTGCAGCACACTGGAAATACAAAGAATCGAATTCTGATAATGGATTAGATCAATGGATACAGAAAGTTCGTGATATCCTAAGTAATCCAGAATCGAATGCAATGGATTTTGTCGACGATTTTAAGATGAACCTCTTCTCTGACGAAATCTTCATCTTCACACCAAAAGGAACCCTAGTGCAACTTCCAAATGGCGCGACCACACTCGACTTCGCTTTTGAAATACATACCGATATCGGTGCTACCTGTATTGGTGCGAAGGTAAACCATAAGCTCGTGCCTTTAAGTCATGAATTGCAAAATGGGGATCAGGTCGAGATTATCACTTCTAGCAAACAAACGCCCAAGGAAGATTGGCTAAATTTTGTGGTTACGGCAAAGGCGAAATCAAAGATTAAATCTTCGCTCAAGGAAGAAAAACGACGTGTTGCAGAGGACGGGAAGGAGATTTTAGAGCGTAAGTTAAAATCGCTTAAAATCACATACAACACCGAAAACATTAATAAAATTGCAAACTACTTTAAGTTTCCGAGCTCGCAAGAACTGTTCTATAATGTCGCAAAGGGCGCAATAGACATTAAGAATCTACGGGAATTTGTTGCAGTGGAGCGTTCCGAAGATGCCAACCAAAATCAGTTTCAGGCACATATCAGTGGTCTCGTAGAAAAGATCAACAAGAAAGACGATACCATCCTCATTGGGGATGACTTTCAAAAGGTAGACTATACCTTGGCTCCTTGTTGTAACCCCATACCTGGAGATGATATCTTCGGATTCCTAACCGTGAACGATGGCATCAAGATCCATAGAACAAGTTGTCCTAACGCTTCCAAATTGATGGCAAACTACGGGTATCGTATTCTCAAAGCTAAATGGGCATCCTTGCATAACAATGTCTCTTTCCTAACCGGTTTAAGAATTGTCGGTATTGATGACGTCGGTTTGGTGAACAAGATTACGACTGTCATCTCCCAAGATTTTCATGTCAATATCCGCTCGCTCTCAATATCGAGTAATGAGGGAATATTCGAAGGCGATATTATGGTCTTTGTCAATGATGTTGGTCAATTGGATAGTCTCATCAAACACTTAAAACAAATCCCTGGCATCACAGGAGTTACTCGATATGAGTCAGAGAACTAAAGACTTACAGCGCTTTGACAATCGAGCTATATAATACCATTCTATTTTGGTAATTTTGAATCTTAAAACTTGCTGAATAATATGAAACAGGGCGAAAACTACGAAACTGTTAAAAAGATTTTCGAAGCTTACCTAGAAAATAAAAACTTGAGAAAAACCCCAGAACGCTATGCTATTCTGGAAGAAATCTACTCCCGTTCCGACCACTTTGATGTTGAATCTTTGTATATCCATATGAAGAACAAGAAGTATCGGGTAAGCCGCGCCACGGTATACAACACCTTGGAGTTATTGGTATCCTGTGATTTAGTGACCAAGCATCAGTTCGGTCGCAACATGGCCCAATTCGAGAAATCTTACGGGTACAAGCAACATGACCATGTAATTTGCATTGAATGTAACAAGGTGGTAGAGTTTTGTGACCCTCGCGTCTACCAGATCCAAACCATGATTGGAGATCTGTTAAACTTCGATATCAAGCACCATTCCTTAAACCTCTATGGTATCTGTGCTGATTGTCGTAAAAGCAAGGCTGCCAAGGACACTCCGGCCGCTGAAGCAGTAATTTCAAATTAATTTAACAATAGACGAATTAATATATACCTTTGTTCGGAAAAAGGCTACTAGCTTCCCTTTTTCCGAACATTTATTTTTTATTCAGGGAATACAAACAAAATTTTAACATATAAATTTCAATAAATACTATGCAAGTTGATGTGCTTTTGGGTTTGCAATGGGGTGATGAAGGAAAAGGAAAAATCGTAGATGTATTTTGTCCGAAGTATGATTTGATCGCTCGTTTTCAAGGCGGTCCAAATGCTGGACATACCTTAGAATTCGATAATAAGAAATTCGTCCTTAACACCATCCCTTCCGGAATCTTTAACGAAGATACCTTAAACCTAATCGGTAATGGTGTTGTTATCGACCCTATCATCCTGAAAAGAGAACTAGACAACCTTAAAGCTGCTGGATTCGATCCAGTAGGAAAAGGCAAATTGGTATTAGCTCGTAAAGCACACCTTATTTTACCTACTCACCAATTGTTAGACGCTGCGTCAGAAAGCAATATGGGTGCTGGTAAAATTGGCTCTACTTTAAAAGGTATTGGCCCAACTTACATGGACAAAACAGGTCGTAACGGATTACGCGTTGGCGACACGACCCTTTCCGACTTTAAAGAACGTTACGAGAAGCTAAAGCAAAAGCACCTTTCTATGTTATCTCACTATGGTGAGATTCCTGATTTCACAGAAAAAGAAGAAGCTTTCTTAGCAGCTATTGAATTTTTGAAAACCATTCCTCACGTAGATTCTGAACATTTAGTAAATCAGTATTTGAAAGAAGGTAAACGTGTCTTAGCAGAAGGTGCGCAAGGAACCCTACTAGATGTTGATTTCGGATCTTATCCATTTGTTACCTCTTCAAACACGACAACAGCAGGCGCTTGTACAGGATTAGGTATCGCCCCGAACAAGATCGGTGAAGTATTCGGTATCTTCAAAGCGTATGCGACTCGCGTAGGTGGAGGTCCTTTCCCGACAGAATTAGATAATGAGACAGGCGAACAATTACGTCAATTAGGTCATGAGTTCGGCGCTACTACAGGTCGTGCTCGTCGTACAGGATGGATTGATCTTCCTGCATTAAAATATGCAATCATGATCAACGGTGTAACAGAGTTGATTATGATGAAAGCAGACGTATTAGATACTTTTGAAAAGATCTACGTTTGTACGCACTATAATTACCAAGGCGAGCAAATCGACTATATGCCATATGAGATTATTACCAACAAACCAGAGCCTGTATTAAAGGAAATTCAAGGTTGGAATCAAGATCTTACGGGAATTCGTTCAAAAGATGAGATCCCTGCAGCATTACAAAACTACATTGATTACTTAGAGCAGGAATTGAATGTTCCGATCAAGTATTTATCTGTAGGTCCTGATCGTACGCAAACTATCGAATTATAAGACAGGCATGGTCGAAGCCATTTTTGAAGTAAATACCGATTTGTTTTTGTCTAAGGCCCTACAGTGGTCAAAAGGCTTTGATCAAGTTTGCTTATTTCAATCTAATGGATTTAACGATCAATATTCACAAGTAGACTGTCTATTGGCTGTTGCTGCAAAAGAGGTATTTACATCTACCGCAGGTCAATCTACATTCGAACGTTTAGAACAATTTAAATCCCGGTTTCCAGATACATGGATCCCGGGATTTCTTAGTTATGACCTGAAGAACGAACTGGAAGATCTACACACGCAATTCCCTAACCGCACCGGGTTTCCGGACGCTTACTTCTTTGTTCCTCAATATATCCTGCGCTTCCATTCAGATAGCGTACAGATTCTCGCGGACTTCCCCGATGAGATTTACCAAGCTATACAACGAGAAAAAACTTTAGATCCCTCCTATCATGTAAGCGGTCAAGTTAAATCCAGGATGTCGAAAGACGACTATTTCCAAGCCTTTCAACATATTTTGGAGCATATTAAGCGAGGGGATATTTATGAAGCGAATCTTTGTCAGGAATTCTATGCAGAATCCGCTTATATCGATCATCCGGAAAGTTTATTTCAAAAACTGAACGAGCTATCGCCTACTCCATTTGCTTGTTTTTTTCGCGTCGATCAATCCTATATCTTGAGTGCGTCTCCGGAGAGATTTCTAGCGAAGCGAGGAAATACGTTAATCTCTCAACCGATTAAGGGTACTGCCCCACGTGGGAAAAACGAGGCCGAAGATCTTTCGCTCAAGCGAAATTTAGTGAACAACCCAAAAGAGATTGCAGAAAACGTCATGATAGTCGATTTAGTAAGAAATGATTTAACACGCAGTGCTATTCCAGGTACCGTACAGGTTACTGAGAAGCTTGGGCTATATAGTTTCAAACACGTTCATCAGCTGATTTCCACGATTTCCTGTGAAAAGAACCCCGAACTGACGGACACACAAGTTCTTGAAAATACATTTCCTGCCGGATCGATGACGGGGGCACCAAAGATATCCGCTATGCAACTTTGTGATCTTTATGAAACCGCTCGTCGAGGCGTTTACTCTGGTGCGATTGGGTATTTCGCTCCAGAAGGCGATTTCGACTTTAACGTCGTGATTCGCACCATCCTCTACCAAGCCGAAAACCAATACCTCTCGTTTCATACGGGTGGAGCGATCACAATCGATGCAGAAGCAGAAAAGGAATATGCCGAATGTCTAACCAAGGCATCTGCGATTCTTTCGGCATTAGGCCAATCTCTTTAAACAAATTAAACAGAAACTCAAGTTGTTGTAATTATTTCTTCAATAAACTATCAATATCATTAACATTTTTGTATTTTTGAAGCTAATTATAAATCTGTGGTTTTCACGAATAGATCACAGTAACTATGTTTATTTTGTTTTAAAAATTAATGGGACGTCATATCTTAAAAAGAGAACAAGCAATTACGTTTGTTAAGGAGACTTTTGCGACTAAACTCAAGCATGCATTAAACCTAATTCCAATATCATCACCCATCGTCGTTTTGGATGGAACAGGCATCAATGATGATTTAAATGGCATTGAGCGACCAGTTTCCTTTCCAATAAAATCACTACAGGACCAAAGGGCTGTTGTCGTACATTCCTTGGCGAAATGGAAAAGAATTCGCTTAAAAGAATTGGAACTAGAACCGGAAGAAGGAATTTTGACCGACATGCGCGCCTTGCGTCCCGATGAAGACTACTCCCCGATTCACTCGATCTATGTTGACCAATGGGATTGGGAAAAATGTATCCTCCCAAAAGATAGAAGCCTAGCCTACTTAAAGCAAACGGTAGAGAAAATCTATCAAGTTATCTATGAAACTGAACAAGCGGTTGCTGCACAATATCCACATATCACTGCCGTATTACCTTCCGATATTCACTTTATAGCCGCTGAAGAACTCTTGCAAAAATACCCAAGCAGTACAGGCAAGGAGCGGGAGAATGCTATCGCTAAAGAATACGGTGCAGTTTTCATTTACGGCATTGGCGGTTCATTAACCAACGGTGAGCCACATGATGGTCGTGCAGCCGATTACGATGATTGGAGCACGGGAAATGAGCGTGGATATCACGGTTTGAACGGGGATATTCTCGTTTGGAATCCAATCTTGAATACTGCCTTTGAACTATCTTCCATGGGAATACGCGTTGATAAAAAGGCCTTGTTAACGCAATTGGAGATTCGCAATAGTCTCGATCGTCAAAAATTAACGTTCCACCAGATGTTATTGAATGATCAACTTCCAGAATCTATTGGTGGTGGGATTGGTCAATCCCGCATTTGCATGTTTATGTTGAAGCTTCAACACATCGGCGAAGTACAAGTTAGCATCTGGGATCAATTGAAAAAAGCAGAACTATTCGATAAAGGTGTCGAACTTTTATAACAAGCATTAAAAAAAACAAAAAATAATACTAATAATTTTAGTATATAAGATTATTAGTATTATTTTTGTTTTTAATGAAGAAACCACGCTACGCTATTGTCGATATTGAAACAACTGGAGGTTCTGCCTCAACAAGCAGAATCACAGAAATTGCGATTTATATCTTCGATGGCAAGAGAGTAGTTGATGAATACACGAGCTTGGTGAATCCTCAACAAGCTATCCCCTTCCATATTCAGGCATTGACAGGAATCTCCGATGAGATGGTTGAAAATGCACCCCTATTTGAAGATATTGCTGAAGACGTCTATCACCTCTTAGGAAGCTGTATTTTCGTCGCCCATAATGTACATTTTGATTATTCCTTCGTTCAAGCAGAGCTTAAATCTGCTGGCTACGAATGGAAAGCACAAAGGCTGTGTACCGTGCGCTTATCACGCAAGATATTCAAGGGCTTACCCAGTTATAGCCTTGGTAAACTATGTCAAAGTTTAGGTATTCTTATCGAAGACCGACACCGCGCTGTTGGGGATGCTAAAGCAACGGTTACTTTATTTCAAAAGCTATACGAAGCTGATAGCGATCATTTTATAAAGATGATCGAGCAGAGTAACGCCAAAGAACAAAGACTTCCTACCAATATACCGGTTGAAGTTTTTAACCGGCTTCCACATACCACCGGAATCTATCTATTTAAGAATAATCAGGGCAAGGTAATTTACGTTGGAAAAGCGGTCAATATAAAAAAGCGTGTAATCAGCCATTTCACGGGCAACAACCCTGGAGAGCGAAGGCAGCATTTCATCAATGAGATTAGTGATATAGATTTTAAAGAGTCCGGAACCGAACTTATGGCCTTCCTTATGGAATGTGATATGATTAAGAAGATTTGGCCAATTTACAATCGCGCACTCAAGAAATATGATCCCAAATACGGTCTTATCAGCTATGAAGATCAAAACGGCTATCTACGCCTATCGGTCTGCCAAATAAGGAAACATATTAGCCCTTTATACGCCTTCAATACGGTTCTGGAGTCCACACAATTCCTATTGCAATTGATTAACAATTTCGAATTAGAACTCCGACTGTGTTCGTTCTTCAATAGCCAGAAGACAGAAAAGGATGCTGCTGAGCCTCGTTTAAGCAAAGACCCAATTGACGTAGCAAACTATAATGAAAAGGTCTTAACAGCGATAGAAAGCCTTCAGAATAACAAACGAAGCTTTGTAATTGTTGATCGCGGTCGACATGAGGAGGAAAAGAGTTATGTTTATTTTAAAGAGAACAAGGTTTTTGCCCTCGGCTTTGTACAGAATGATATGGAAATCAATGATATTGAAGATGTCGTTGTGAATGAGAGTTTAGTACATAGCAATTTTTATATGAACAATCTAGCGATTAACTACGCCAAACAGCATCCATCGCGCGTACAGCATTTGGCTGGAATTCCGCTAGAAGAGGCTTAGTTGAACATATTCTACCGTATCGGCGGACTCCCCTGGAAAGTTGGAAACGGTAACGCCGAGTAAACGAACACGCTTTTCTTGCATATCAACTTTATCCAACAGCTCATATGCATATTGCTGAATCTCTTCGCATTTATTTAAGTAATATAAACCCGTCTTACTGCGAGTAATCTGTGTGAAATCAGCAAACTTTATTTTGAGCGTAACGGTCTTACCAAACTTCTCCCCTCGTTCCAAACGCGAATAAACACGATCTGCCAATCGCGTAATTTCAACCTTCATTAACTCCGGATCGGTCAAATCTGACTCAAATGTATCTTCGGAACCAACCGATTTGGATATCCGATTCGGACGAACCGGACGCTCATCTAAGCCGCGCACCATATTATAGAAAAACTTACCCGACTTACCAAAGTGTTGTTGGATTTCAATCTCATTAAAGCGCTTCAAATCAGCACCAATATGGATACCCATTTGATTCATTTTCTTCGCCGTAACCTTGCCGACACCAAAGAATTTATGAATTGGCAAAGTCTCCAAAAACTTGGTCACTTTGGATGGACCAATAAACGTGAGTCCATCTGGCTTCTGAAAATCTGAAGCAATCTTTGCAACAAACTTATTGACCGACACACCGGCAGATGCCGTCAATTGCAACTCATCCTTAATCGCTTGTTTTATTTGTCGAGCGATTTCAATGGCCGAACCAATCCCTAGCTTATCCGTCGTTACATCCAAATAAGCTTCATCCAGCGATAGCGGCTCGATTAAATCCGTATACCGTTGAAAGATTGATCGAATGTGATTGGAAACTTCCTTATAAACATCAAAACGGGGTCGCGTGAACAGTAAATGGGGGCATAATTGCAATGCCATATGTGAAGACATTGCAGACTTTACACCAAACTTGCGCGCTTCGTAACTCGCCGTGGCAACCACCCCTCTACCGCTTGGAGAGCCCCCAACAGCCAATGCCTTACCCCGAAACTCCGGAAAGTCTCGCTGCTCAACTGAGGCATAAAAAGCATCCATATCAATATGAATAATCTTGCGCATAGACAAAAATAAGAAAAGCCGCTATCAACCCAATATTTCCGCAATTGCATTCTGCAACACGCTCAAAAAATTACAATATAACTACCTATTCGGGGGCTGAAATATGTACCCTTTTCAATTAAGCTCATTATTTTATTCTATCTTTGCCAAAACCTTATATGTAATTGTAAAATGAGTAAAGTAAAAGTTGGTTTAGTTCAAATGTCCTGTGTAAAGGATAAACAAGAGAATTTGAATAAAGCGATCGAGAAAGTTCGCGAAGCAGCAGCAAAAGGAGCGCAAATCGTTTGCTTGCAAGAGCTTTTTACCTCCTTATATTTTTGTGATGTAGAGGATTACGACAATTTCGATCTAGCGGAAGCCATCCCAGGCCCTTCAACTGATGCGCTATCCATTGTGGCAAAAGAATTGGGCGTCGTTATCATCGCTTCCCTCTTCGAAAAACGTGCGCAAGGATTATATCATAATACAACTGCGATATTAGATGCCGATGGTTCTTATTTAGGCAAATACCGTAAGATGCATATCCCGGATGATCCAGCCTTCTACGAAAAATTCTACTTCACTCCAGGCGATTTAGGCTATAAAGTGTTTCAAACGAAATTCGGAAAGATTGGTGTATTAATTTGCTGGGATCAATGGTACCCAGAGGCAAGTCGCATCACCGCCTTAATGGGGGCTGAAATCATGTTCTATCCGACTGCAATCGGGTGGGCAACAGATCAAGACGAAGAAACCAATCAAGATCAATACAATGCATGGCAAACCATTCAACGTTCTCATGCTGTTGCTAATGGTGTTCCAGTGGTATCGGTAAACCGCGTTGGCTTTGAGCAAGATGGTGCTATGAAATTCTGGGGCGGCAGCTTCGTGGCTAACGCACAAGGAAAGTTGTTATACCTAGCATCGCATGATCAGGAAGAAGTGCAAGTGGTGGAGTTAGACCTTAACCAATCGGATTATTTCCGTAAGCATTGGCCATTCCTACGCGATCGTCGTATTGAAACTTATGCACCTATTACAAAACGATTTATAGACGAAGACTAAATAAAACGTTTAAGAAATTCAAACTATGCTCAACACGAGCATAGTTTTTTTACGTTATCAAATTATGAGTTCAGAAAATACTACCCCTTTATATAAAAAAGAAGAAACACCGAAGGCGCAAGGTTTTTCATTTCCAGCCGAGTGGGCATTACAAGAAGCCCTTTGGTTAAGTTGGCCACATAAAGAAGAGTCTTGGCCCGGCAAACTAGAAACTATCTACGCGCCGTACTCGCAATTCATTAAACTCGTTGCTGAAGAGCAAAACGTCCGCATTAATGTGGCCGATGAAGCAATGAAGGCATTTGCGCTATCGCATATTGAAGCGGCGGGTGCAAATCTTGCCCATATCAGCTTCCACTTTAACCCAACCAATGATGCATGGTGCCGTGATCATGGCCCCGCATTTCTTTTAAACAAAGAAACCGGTGAAAAAGCAATCGTCGATTGGGGATACAATGCTTGGGGTGGTAAATACCCTCCTTTTGATTTAGATGATGTCATTCCGACGAGAATCGCTACGGAATTCAAGCTCAAGTTATTCACACCTCCGATTGTGATGGAAGGTGGATCGGTGGAATTTAATGGTGCTGGAACAATTCTGACAACAACAGCATGCTTATTAAATGAAAATCGCAATCCTCATTTAACAAAAGAGCAAATCGAAGGTTATTTATTAGACTACTACGGCCAAGAGCAAGTATTATGGTTAGGCGATGGAATAATTGGCGATGATACGGACGGGCATATCGATGATATTACACGTTTTGTTAACGAAGACACGGTACTAACGGTCGTAGAAGAAGATCCTAACGACGAGAATTACCCAATCCTCCAAGAAAACTTGGAGAAACTGCGGGAAATGCGCCTTTTAGATGGCCGCCCCTTAAATATCATCGAACTGCCAATGCCACGTCCGGTCATTTATGAAGATCAACAATTACCGGCTTCCTACGCGAATTTCTACATCGCAAACAAAGTGGTAGTCGTTCCGATTTTCAATGATAAAAATGATCAAAAAGCATTATCCATCATTCAATCCGTATTCCCTGACCGTAAAGTGGTTGGCATTGACTCTGTCGATATTATTTGGGGATTAGGAAGCTTTCACTGCTTAAGTCAACAAGAACCAAAAAGTTAATATATATACTTATCGATGAACACACTAACTAAATTCACCTTAACTATCATTGTAGCATTTTTCGCTTGTAGCAACCTATACGGTCAAGGCCATCCACAAGAGCGGGATGACCGTGCTACAATCCTAAATTTCAAGGGAATACAGTTTAAATCTAAAGATTCCTTATTCTATACGAACTTTCGATTTCGAATGCAAAACCGATTAGGGTTTAGCAATACCATTGATGGGGAAGATAACGGAAAATTTGATGCTCGTATTCGTCGCTTAAGAATGCGTATGGATGGCTATATCTATACCCCTAAAATCTCCTATACTGTACAATTGGCCTTCACGCGTAGTGATCAAGATTTCGATGATACTGGAATCCCTAATATCGTCCGTGATGCCGTGATGTTCTATAACTTTTCTGATGATTTCTATGTATCTTTTGGTCAGAACAAGTTGCCTGGTAACCGTCAGCGTGTAAACTCCTCGGGTTCATTACAGTTTGCCGATCGCTCGCTAGTCAATGGGAATTTCACCTTAGACCGCGACTTCGGTATCTCACTGAACTTGAGCAAGAAAATTGGCGATATGCCTTTCAACGCGAAAGCTGCTATCTCTACAGGTGAAGGACGCCCTGCAAGTGCAACGGATAAAGGACTAGCCTATACCGGACGAATCGAGTTCTTGCCACTAGGGAAGTTCACAAACGACAACGATTACTCGGAAGGCGATTTAGAACGCGAAAAAACGCCTAAGTTATCGATTGGTGGCGGCTATAGCTATAATGATAAAACAATTCGCGAAGGCGGACAATTAGGACGTTATGTGCAAAATCCGTTTACTTTAAAAACCGCATTTGCTGACGCAGTTTTCAAATACATGGGTTTTGCTTATGCGGCTGAATATATGCGCAGAGATGTGGACAATCCGTTAAATTTAACCGATGAGGAAGATCCTGAACAAACTTATGCCTACAAAGGTTGGGGTATCAATCAACAAACTTCTTACCTCTTAAATAAAGGCTATGAAGTTGCTGCTCGCTACACCTATGTGATGCCGCACAATGATATTAGACCTTATGAAGATCAAACAGAAATTATTGAGCTTGGCCTGACGAAGTATATGAAAGCGCATCGCTTGAAGTTCCAATTGAACGCAAATTATACGTTCAAAGATGGTTATCTTAACAATGCGAATAATAAAGCGTCTTGGGGAGGCATATTTCAAGTTGAATTAGGAATCTAAGGCATAAGCATTACCATAAAATATTCGAAGAACCCATAGATGGGTTCTTTTTTTTTGTACATAGATAGCCCCGCAAGTTACGCACAAAGAACAAAATTGGAAAAGCATCCGATTAATACCTAGACAGGTCTTTATTAAAGCCCTATCCTAGCCGCTCCCGACCGATTATGAAAGGGAAGTAAAAGGGATATGAAAGGGAAGTGAAAGGGATCTAGAACGAGCTAGATACAAAAAAAGCTTATTTATTTTTATGCAAAATCGCTGAAATTGCATCATCATTTAAAGATTCCGTATATTTAAAGGGTTAACAGAAAACATGAGATATTATATTATAGCAGGAGAAACCTCAGGGGATCTCCATGGTGCGAATTTGATAAAGGCATTAAAAAAAGAGGACCCAGAGGCAAGTTTTAATATTGTAGGTGGCGATCAGATGGCTGCCGCGGCGGGCGAACCCGTCCTTATTCATACCTCGGAGATGGCCTTTATGGGTTTTATCGAGGTTTTGAAAAACTTGCGTAGCATTGCTAAAAACTTCAAGAAGGTTAAAGAAGATATCCGGAAACAACAGCCTGACACCCTAATTTTAATTGACTTTCCAGGTTTTAATTTGAAAGTTGCTGCATACGCGAAGAAATTGGGGATAAAAGTATGCTATTATATCTCTCCAAAAATATGGGCATGGAACCAAAAACGCGTTTATAAAATCAAGAGATTGGTGGACCATATGTTTTGTATCCTTCCCTTTGAAGTCAAATTCTACAAGCAGTTTCATTATCATGTCGATTACGTAGGCAATCCCCTTTTGGATGCCATTGCCGCCTATTCATTTAATCCCAACTTTAAAGAAGACAATGGACTAGCGAATCGTCCAATCATCGCCTTATTACCGGGGAGCCGAAAAATGGAAATCCAAAACCTGCTACCGGTTATGGTTGAATTACACAATATGTTTCCGGCGCATCAGCTGGTTATTGCAGGAGCTCCAAATTTCGATAAAGCTTTTTATCAAGATTATATTGGCGATTACGATATCCCAGTCGTCTTTGACCAGACATATGATTTGCTGAAAAATGCAGAAGCCGCCGTTGTTGCGAGTGGTACGGCTACCTTAGAAACAGCCCTATTGCGGGTTCCGCAGGTTGTGGTTTATCGTGCTAATCCAATCAGTGTTATGATTGCGCGAAAGCTAATCAAAGTGCGCTTTATATCTTTGGTTAACCTGATTAATGATTATTTATCGGTTCGCGAACTGATTCAAGATGATTGCGACACCATGAGTGTTGCCAACGAATTGAAAGAGTTAATCTTAAATCCTGCGCATCGCGCAAGTGTCATCGAAAACTATGATATATTGATCGAGAAAATGGGAACGCCTGGCGCATCGGAGAAAACGGCAGCTCTTATCGTTAACTATATGCAGGGGGAAAAATAAACCTTCCGCCGCTTTGATTGTCTAAAGAACAGGAGGTTAAGACATGAAGTATTTATTATTGAGTTTAAGTATGTTGTTTTGCGGCTTAAGTTCTTACGCGCAATCGACAGAACATATTGGGAAATTGGAATTGGGCAAAAAGAAGACAAAAAACTTCGGCAGCCGCGATTCTTCCCTTGTCATTCGTATTGATACGCTCATTATGGGTGATAAATCCAAGTTGGAATTTTACGGCAAGAAAGATGTTAAATTGGACATTGGGTATGCGGTGATCGGCAAGAATGTCGTGATTTCGGGATCTGACGGTAAAAACAATGCAACAGACTTTGATATCAAAGCGAATATTCAGGAATTGGGTTCGCTGTATGTCATTGCTCGCGGATGGGATGCTATGAATGGTACAAAGACAAATCCGAATGGAAATGGAGGGCATGTAAACTTTCGTTATGCCAGCACGGGCGTGAAACCCCAATCAACGGATAAGAAAGGGAAAAACTATCTGTTGATTGATGTACAGCCAGGCGGTTTACGCGTTAATCCGACTTCCGATTTACAACGTGTATATTCACAGATTTCTATGTCTGGTCCGGGCTTACGCGGTGTTCCGCAGGGACAAGTATATTCCGGTTCGCCTGGCAAAGCAGGAAAAGCAGAAATAACAGCCTATGATTAGTCATAGGCTTTTTTTATGGCTAATATTTCCTTAAATTTAAGTCATGAAAATATTGGCATACGCTGGCAGTAGCAGCAAAAATTCTATCAATAAGAAGTTCATCACTTCGGTATCCAAGTATTACAAAGAAGCCGAAGATATTATAGAGGTTTTAGATTTAAACGATTTCGAAATGCCGCTATTTTCAGTTGATTGCGAACACGATCATGGAATTCCTGAAGCGGCACATGCATTCGCTGCGAAAATTGATTGGGCAGATTTAATATTGATATCTCTGGCAGAACACAACGGCAACTACCCTACCGCATATAAGAATATCTACGATTGGGTATCCCGTATTAAGGGAAGGAAGCTATTTAATGGAACTCCTGTTTTCTTACTGTCGACCAGCAATGGGCAGAACGGTGCGCAATCCGTTTTAAATATAGCGTTGAATCGAATGCCGCGTGATGGCGCTGATATTCTAGAGAGCTTTTCTCTACCAGAATTCAGCAAACATTTTCAGGAAGGATCTGGAATAACTACCCCCCTATACCGCAGTCAATTGGAGGCGAAAGTTCGGAAGACCAAACGCATGATGGCGGCAAAAT
>JBEBRI010000085.1:0-16655 GCA_040394915.1 Sphingobacterium sp. | reverse complement strand
AAACGAACACCATTCGCTAATACTTCTGGCGTTGTTAACGTATTAATCTGCCAATAAGCTTCAAAATCCTTTTTAGCCGCTTTCATCTCGTCGATTACAAATATTGCCGCAGGAACATCTGCTCTTTCAAGATTCAGAAACAGAAAATTCTTCGCATAAGACTGAACTTTAGCAGTGTATGCTGCAGTTAAATCCATGGAATAATAGCTGAAACTAGGTCGAATGGGGTCAGGGCCGAAAGCCGAAGCTAAGGTCTTACCTGTCTGAAACCATGAATCATTTAGCACCTCTGCCTTCGTCTTAGGAAACCGCTGACTGAAACGTGTGCCACCATCATTCGTCTTTGTGCGGAATAACAATGGTTCCCTCGGATCCCGCAAGAGCATCATACTATGCGATACAGATCGCTTGTTGAAATTGAAATCATAGGGGCTTCCATAGGATAAATACAAACCTAAATCACCAACTTGAATACCATGATAATAGATTTGCAGCGCACCAGCATCTGCATGCTGATGATTGCCAAAATGATATCCCGCACCCTTAATTTCCGCAACTACATCCCCGCTCGCTTTATCCTCACTCCAACCAGTACGCGCAATCATAGACCCTAAAATGGGACCAAAGTCTTTTGTCAATGGAAGTTTAGAACGATCATCCGCAGCTTTTAGCGTCGGATCGTTTAACAATAAATATAAAACTGGATTTTCTGGCAATGCGCCTTGCTTGAAGAACTCTGCTTTAATCATCGGATCTCCGTTAAAAGCATAGCATAAAAGCATTGTCTGCGGATTTTTCCAATAAAACTCATCGCTACTGGAGTACTTCACATTGAACATATCCCCATCTCGTAGCATCTTCCCATCTGGAGTTCGCATATACAACCAGTAATTGCTCATATTTTTGATATTGTCATCAAATACAGAATACCCTAACATGCGATAGTACAACCATACGGCATGCATTTCCCAGCCAAATCGATACCCTCCGTAGTCAACTCCCTGATTATGTCGAGGAGACTGATATTCGAACTTACGCATCGGTACCAGTTGTTCCAAAATGGTATAGGAAACGTAACGATAGGGCTCAGGATCTTCATCAAAGATCGCTAGACTCCAAGCCAGCATATCGCGACAAATTTGAGCCTCATTGCCATGTCCATTAATAATGCTTTCCAATCCATAAAAAGGAGGCCATCCAATTTCCATGTCTTGCACTAAACGCATCATTTCAGCACGTAATCCATCTTTCTGCGCTTTGCTCAATAAATCATAGCACCAGTCATACACCAGGGCACCACGATAAATTGCTCGACCTAATTCGCGTGTAATATCGCCGTAGGTAACATTCCCAAACTCTAGACGCGCAAAATAATCCGTTATTAAAGAAATCGCCTCGTTCCCGACAACCGCATCTTTGGTCATCAAATAATAAAAAGCCTTTTCTTCAATTATTTGCTCAAGTTTTTCGTCGTAGAAAATCTCATGTTGATTAGCATATGGAAATGGATAGGCTACTTTTGCAGTCTTCGAAACGCGCGCCCATGCTTCCTGATTCTCCTCCGACAGCAGACGCTTTCGAACGACAGGTAAAGATTCTGAGTTTACCCAAAGACGAGGGTGCGCTGCATTTGGTTTCACCTGTGGTTGATAAGCGATCGCCTCAACTGGAGCAATGGGCGCTTGATAAGGCTTTACCGACAATTCCTTAAAGAGGATATTGTTCGGCAGCCATAGCTTTAACATTTCCTTTTTATCGCGAAACTCAAATTTCCCCAGTTCCTGCTTGCCACCCTTATACTGATCAAACAAAATCCGTTTTGTTACCTTTCCAGAACCGAGTTGTAGAAAACCATACTTCGTTAGCTTCCCAGATTTATCAGATGCCCGTAATTGTGCCTCATCAATAACCTCAACGACTGCATCCAATATATAGGTCCCGGGCTGATTTACACGGATTTCAACCCAAGCATCCGCGGCTGTTGTCGGATAAGCATCGTCTACAACTTGTTTTTTCGACAATCCAGATGCCTGTTCGTCGCGAATCAGCGATATTCCTTTCGCGCGTTTGAAATCCTGGTAAGTATAAACAGTTGTTTGCTGTGCTTTCGAGCACACAGCAAACAACACTAGCATCAGCAAAAATATAATTCGGCAATATTTCATTCTAATCTGTATTCTATTCTATATAAGTATTTAGGGTTTCGGAATCGCATAACGATTTACCAACCTGGATTTTGCGTTAATAACGGATTCAAATCGCGCTCTGATTGCGGGATTGGCCATAAATAATAATGATCAGGAAAACCACGTTGTCGGATATTTACGCCTGTAAATTCTGTCATCCAAACCCCGTCTACAACTTCCTTTCCAATTTTCCAACGACGGATATCAGAATATCGCTGTCCTTCGCCGGCCAATTCAACCATTCGCTCTTTACGAATTCGTTCACGCATTTGTTCCTTATTCAATCCGGAAGGTAGATTTGGCATCCCTACACGCGCACGCACCTGATTAACGGCCGCATAAACCGTCTGATCTGGCGCTCCAAGCGCCTCGTTCTTCGCTTCCGCATACATTAATATCACATCAGCTAGCCGAATAAGCGGAAAATTAATTGGCATGTTATCCTGTAGCGTATAGGTAGCTCCTGTTTCTACGAATTTTCTCCAAGCATAACTTCCGTTTGTCCAAACGGGCACATAGGCCGTCGCATCGGAGCTAACAACAGGAAAACGATACAGGAATGTTGCGCCACCGCGCCCTACAAAAGTGGACCAAGGCACAACCACAGACTGATGCATTCGTGGATCTCTATTTTCAAATAGTTTACGAACAGAAGCCTCATCATTCCAGTCGCTTATACGATTCGGATTGAACGTTTCCCCGGCAGCGTTCTTAAAGTTTGCAAAATCAAAGTCGGTTCCATCTGCCATCTCGAAGGTATTGACGAGTTTAGGGGTCGGTCGAGTCCTTTGTGACCCTGTGGTGGCGCCACGTGCATTGCCATAATTACGATCTGTCGCAATACCATGACCTTGTTCAGCAATATATTGAACATCAAAAATCACCTCTGAATTGTTATTTCCTGCCGCACGGAATAGCGAATGAAAATCATTTACTAATCGGCGATCACTTTTATCCATTAACTCTTTGAAATCTGCTGCTGCTAGATCATATTTCTTCGCCCATAGATGTGCTTTCCCACGCATGGCGAGTGCAGCCCATTTCGTCGCGCGACCTTTATCCGACTGCACATAACTCTCTGGAAGTGTTGCATAGGCCTCTGTTAAGTCCTTTACAATAAGCTCATACACTTCCTGTTCCGTTGCGCGCGCATTATAGGCCTCATCCACATTCATGGCCGTTGTATAAATCGGAACCGCCCCAAAGTAGTCCCAAAGCTTAAAATAAAAATACGCTCGAAAGAACTTCGCTTCTCCTAACAAGCGATTCTTCATCCCAGCATCCATATTAATATCGGGAACCTTGTTTAACACCGTATTGGCACGAAAAATACCTTTATAAAAAATACCCCATGATGTTTGATAAAATGCCGCATTCGCCGGAAATACGCCTGTAGTTAAACCAGTAGCAAAAGACTGATACGCGATGTCCGTAAAATCATCCATCATTCCATAGATAACAATACTGTTTGTAAACTCTTTATTTGCGGAATACATACTATTAACCCCCTTAATCGCATCTTCTTGGGTTTTCCAAAAGCTTCCCTCGGAAAGTCCAACCAATGAATTGCGATCCAGGAAGTCGCTGCATGAACTACATACAACAGCAGCCGCTGCAGCTATTACTATATTTCTAAATTTTGTAAACATGACGTTAGAATTAGAAGGTAATATTTAAACCAATTACCCATTGTTTCATCAGCGGATAAGCAACTGATGCATTTTCTGGGTTGTAACCTTCAAATTTGCTGAAGGTAAAATAGTTTTCCAGGTTTGCATAAACTCGTAGGCGATCAACTTTGAATTTCGACGATGCTGCTTGCGGTAAAGCATAGCCCAATTGCAATGACTTGATCCGGAAATAAGAGGTATTGTATAACCAATAATCGCTATACACCGTGTTTAAGGCGGACGCTGAAGTTAACAAACGTGGATATTCAGTACTTTTATTTTCTGGCGTCCATCGATTCAAGATCTCTTTTCTTTGCAAAAATCCTTCATTAATATTGAAGGTATTGAAGCCATCGTTGCCCCAATATTGTTGCACAGCACTCATTCCCTGTGCCACCACATTCAGATCGAAATCTTTATACGCAACACTCAAGTTAAACCCGAAAGTATATTTGGGCAGGGCGGAATAATCCTTCACAACGCGATCCTGATCATCAAAAACCTTATCGCCGTTCGTATCTTTGTAGAGCATATCGCCAGGTTTAGGCTTACCGCCTACGTAGGTCCCAAACGTATAGCCATCGTTAATCAACTGATCGATTTCCGACTGATCTTGAATAATTCTATCAAATTCTAATAAGAAAAAGCTATTGTAAGGGCTTCCTTCTTGCGTAATATTCATGGCATTGATTGAGCGGTCACCATTGAACCTCGATACATTGTTGGTTACCGTCGAGAAGTTTCCATTAATGGCGTAGGTCCAGTCTTGATTAATCCGGTCGGAATACCCCAATTGGAATTCGAACCCTTTATTACTCATCTCCGCAATATTTTGCCAAGGTGGCGAAAAGTTGCCGAGAACCATTGGAATAGGAATTTTTGTTAAGATATCGCTGGTGTTTTTATTGAAATATTCAGCACTGAAGTTTAATCTATTTGCTAACAAAGTCAGATCTAAACCCACATTGGATACCGTTGTCGTCTCCCAAGTAATCTTGCTGTTCGCAATTTCTTTAGGTCCCACTCCCTGTGTTAAACTTCCCCCAAATGGATAAAGATAAGACCCATAAACTACCTGATAGGTGTAATCCCCAATGCGGTTGTTCCCTAGTTGTCCCCAAGATCCACGGATCTTAATATCACTAAATATGCTTTTTAACGATGCCGCAAAGGGCTCTTCGATGATTCTCCATCCAGCAGAGAAGGACGGGAAAAATCCCCATCGGTTTTCCTTCGCAAATCTAGAAGATCCATCATAACGCGCGGATGCTTCAACTAAGTAACGACCTTTGAAATCGTAGTTTAAACGTCCAAAAACAGACTGTAAGGCATCATCAGTACCCGAACCGTTAATGGCTTCTAAATTTGTACCTGCATCCAGAATATAGATTGCATCATCTCCTAAAATATCGTTCTTCTTCGCATCAAAAATATCCATCCGGTTATACTGTTGATCGAAGCCTAACAATGCAGAAAAGTTATGTGCATTCGAAAATGAAGTTCTATAACGCAATAAGGTATTTAAGATGGTTGAATAGTCTCGACGACTGGCATTGAATAAGCTGTTAACGCTGGGTCTCTCCTGATAAGCAGAATTTGTTTGCTGATTCCAAAGTGCATAGGGATTCGTATACACCCAATTACGGTTATTATTAAAGTTGAAACCAAAGCTACTCTCCCACTCTAATCCTTTTAACAGATTAACATTAGCGAAGAACTTCATTCCTAACTTTTGACGCTCAAAATTACCACGCGCATTATCGACGTATGCTCTTGGATTTGAACCTTGAGCAAGCCCAGGAAACATTTCTCCCCCATAACGGCCTTGATCATCTACAGGTATGACCCCAGGCGTTGTATTTCTAATACTGGAGAAAAAGGACGACACATCTACAGGACCACGATCTGACCAGTTCCCGAAGATATTTCCGCCTAAGGTCAAAAAGTTTTTCACTTTCGCATCCGCATTAATACGGAAGTTATATCGCTTATAGCCCGAATTATCAATGATTCCTTGATTATTTAGGTAGCCTAATGACATGGCGAAATTTCCTTTTTCACCCGCACCACGCAGTGCTAAATTATGTTCTGTAAGCACCGTAGAATTCAACATTTCCTGATACCAATCCGTATTCGGGTATAATGGATTTCCAGCCGCAGATTCTTGTCGCCAAGTATCAATTAAACCCTGAGCATATTTTTCACGCCCTTCAGCCTCATTAACCAGCTCCATATGTGTGGCCATATCGGTAATGTAGTCTACTGTCTTTGCTGCTTCCTGTTTACCAGCATAGCCATTATAAGAAACGGTAAATTTCTCGCCCGAGCCTCTTTTGGTCGTTACTAGAATTACACCGTTCGCTGCTCTGGATCCATAAATCGCGGATGAAGAGGCGTCCTTCAATACGGAAACACTTTCTACATCATTCGGATTTACATCATTCAAAGCCCCTGGCACCCCGTCGATAATCACCAAAGGTGACGAATCGTTCATTGTGCCCTTGCCGCGTACAAGGATATCGAAGCCCTCGGCACCTGGCGCTCCAGATGTTTGGGCGACATTTAAGCCCGCACTTCGGCCGATTAAAGCCGAGGCTAAATTTGTATTGGGTCTGCTGTTTGTTGCCTCATCAAATTTAACGACAGAAACGGCACCTGTTAAATTTACCTTCTTCTGACTGCCATAGCCTACAACCACAACCTCATCGATTGCCGTATCTTCCGATTGAAGCTTGATGTTCGCTAAAGCGGAACCACTGAGGGTTTGCGATTGGTAGCCTAACATCCTTATTTCAAACCGGTCTGTTGCAGTCCCCTGCTGCACAAACCTACCTTGCGCATCTGTTTGCACGGCATAGCCTGTTCTTAAATTTCGAACTTGTACGCTTGATAAGGCTAGGCCTTGCGCATCAGTGATCGTTCCGGAAATTTCTTGTTGCTGATACGTTTGTTGAGCTAGCGAAAGATTCCAATCGCCTGTATAGCGTGGCCTCACATCGGCGACCGCCTGTACAGTCCCTAGCGCTAAGAAAGGAATACTTAGCACGAGGCAACCTCGATTCATCATCTGCCTGATTTTAAACTGTTTTCGGTTCATCTTATTCAGGATAATTTGATTAATTGATAAAGTAATTTAGTTTTTGGTTATTCGAACAAGTGTTATGGTGTTAAAAAGAAAACACTATAATCAAATATTTGAATACAATAATAACACAATTTTGTATACATTCAAATATATTAACATTTAAATCATGAGTTTATCCATTTAGAACTAGGGAATACGGATAACCGCTAGTTGCGCGATAGAAGCACTTGACAGCTTAAGAGGATTAAGGAGAAGCACATAGACGACGAGATGAATCGGGCTGTCGATCCGACATAAGCAGAAAAATATCATGGTAAACCATGAGAACAAAATCACTGTTTTCCATGATTGACTATTCTAACTATTCTCCTGAAATTTGCGTCTCCTATGAAAGACTAATGCAAGTATTTAATGCAAATGCTGACCAGGTTGCGCTGGGCAAACTCGTCTTTTATAAATCGTCTAGATACATGAATCAACCCTAAAAACGACAAAAAACATGATTAATAAACGACTTCTTCTCATGGCCACCGCGATCCTCACTCTGTCTTGTAGTCAGGAAACGAAGGAGAGAAATGGGCATGCCCAAATTGATTCTACGGCAGAGCAGTCCACCAATGCGGAAGCAAGCACCATTTCAAATCTCAAGTTGGACATGAATAGAATAGCTTTGTCTGAAGCTGATATTGGTGTTTTCCCATTCATCAATTTGCCGGATGGATTAGAAGAAATGAACAAACCTCTTATCCGGGAATTTGATCTATGCTTTTTTCCTATTGACGGCGTCATGACACCCTTGGAAGGGAAATTGTATAAAACGTTTGTTTCGCCAAAACGGGGGGAGGATTTTTCCCAGCATTATTTTGAAAAGAGTATGGCGAAGTATTTAGACTCCGTCGGCGCGGTCAAAGTTTTCGATGGGGAGATTAGTAAGGATGAATACGAGCGATATCACAAGCAAGATCCCAATAAAGGCGGAGAGGGTGATATAGGCTATGCAGGTCAAAACATAAAATTTTGGGTTCTACGCACAAAAGACCAGGGGAATATCTATATTCAATATCATGCTTATAATGCTGGCGCTTCGCTGAACATATTACAAGAAGCTAATTTTACGCAAACAATACGCAAAGTTACCGCTCAAGAAATCACCAAGGAGCTTTCCGAAAATGGGAAAGCAATCTTATATATCAATTTTGAAGTCGATCAATCAAAAATTAGTGAGGAAGGCATGGAGTTGGTTAAACAAATTGGAGAGGCTCTGAACAGCGACAAGTCTTTGAAAATCGCAATTGAAGGACACACAGACAAAACAGGAGATCCATCGAAAAACAAAATATTGTCGAACGATCGTGCAAATGCTGTCATGTCGGCCCTAGTGGCCGATGGTATTGATGAATCGCGCTTAACGGCGCGTGGTTTCGGGTCAGAAAAACCATTGATCCCTGATGATATTGAAAAAAACCAAGCAAAAAACCGAAGAGTTGAACTCATTCGCATAAATTAATAATCACTTCAATCAAACGCTATGAAAAATTCCATTAACTATTTATTAATCCTCTTCGTATCGGTATTTGCTTCATGTAGCAAATCTGACGATAGCAATCTTCCTGATGATGACAACGGTGGACCATTCAGCAGCTCCTATTGGCCTTTAGCTGTTGGGAATACTTGGAACCTCGCGAATATGGATAATTCACAGGAGAAGTCGACCTATCTTCTTCATAAATCACTCCAACATGAAGGTAAAACATATTATCAATTTAAACCCGTTGGTACCGACCTGGATGTGGAATTAAAGGATGGAATTCGAGAAGATAACGGTATCTTTTACGAATTACATGGAGCGACCTCTGCAATGGGAGTCAATACCTCTGCCGGTGTTATTACCTCGATTAACTTGAATCTAGCGGTAGGCGCCACCTGGAAAGACGAGGTAACATTGAATATTTCTGGTCTGGCTTCTGGAACCATCAAGCACAATAATGAAGGTAAAATTCTAGCCAAATCTGCATCGGAATCCATTAATGGCAAGACGTATAAAGATGTGATCAAAGTGGAAACGAAAAAGACGGTTCGTAATAGTGTATCGGGCTACACCTTTACCATAATTTACGAAAACTGGTTAGCTAAAGGTGTAGGGATTATTTACGAGAAAACGACTTATGGCGCCAACGATTTTGAGCGCTTTGGATTGGTGAGTTACTCGCTGAAATAAAATTGTAGTTTTAAAAGGTTATTAAAAGGTCTGTTTTTCATATGCCATGAAACAGACCTTTTTTTAAATAGCTTGCAGCGTTGATAGCTTATTGCGACCAGCTCACCCTCGCTTAACCCTTAATAAGATTTTTGATTTTCGAAAGAATAAGCCTTAAAGGGCGCGCTAAAAACCAAAAAAACGCCAGTACTTTACTCCCGAAACGCAGACGCTTTGGCTTGCCATCCCTACCTTGAACGGATGTTAACAACGCGACTAAATCATGGCGCCCTACTTTTTCGATTTGAACCAGATTTCCATCTCCAATCAAATACATGAAATCATTATTCTTAAATAGGATACGATGTAAGATCCAATTCCCTCTCCAGCGTGCGAGAACGACATCGCCCAGTTTCGTGTCTTCAAATTTCACCGGACTCACCATAATCTGAGTGCCATCTTGAATAAACGGCTCCATACTTCGCCCTTTCAAGCGAAATTGAACAGATTTTCCCTGCTGAATAAGCTCTTCTAACCCCTCAAAAAAAATCCTATTATCGAGTGTTAAAGTCGGTTTCATTGGTTTAATTCTTTTTCCGTCTATAGTTTTCTATGCAGCTTAGGCCTACCTCAGCCCTAGCTAAAGCCTAGCTTAGCCCTTCAAAGGCAAAAATAAAGGCCTGAGTAAGGTTTGCGGACTGCTTTATTTTTGAAGTTAATTAGAATATTCTTGCTTTAAGATAGTGATCTTCCTTTTGGGTCATTAAAGCTTTATCCTCTTTCTTTTTGTCATAATATCCACATAGGTGTAGGACGCCATGGATAATTACACGATGCAATTCATCGCGCTCTACGACATTAAATTTTGCAGCATTTTCGCGGATTCGCTCGATGGAGATGAAAATATCGCCGGCGATTACAGTTTCCTCTTCCGAAGAATCAAACGTGACAATATCGGTATAGGTATCGTGGTCTAGGTACTGTTTGTTGATCGTTAGTAAATATTCATCTGAGCAGAAAATAAAATTCAATTCTGCAACACGTGAAAATCCCTCACTCTTGATCGTCTGAGCAATCCACTCCCTAACTTTCTGTTTTTCTTTTAGGGTAAATACAATATCTTCTGTAAAAAAATGTATATCCTTTAGCGCCATTTTAAAATGCTTTACTGTCCATATATGTTTGTAGAATTAGCGTGGCTGAAATGGTATCAACCAAACTCTTATCTTGTCGTTTATTCTTTTTCAAACCTGATTTCGCGATCGCCTGAGCTGCGATTTTTGATGTAAATCGTTCGTCCACTTCGATGACAGGTATGCTAGGGTAGGTTTTCTTTAACTTCCGCATAAAGCCCACTACATGCTGCGCAGACTGGGATGGGCTGCCATCTAGCCGCATAGGTTTACCTACGACAAATGTCTCCACCTGCTCTTGCTGTAAATAATTTTGGAGGAAGTTCCAGATTTCTTCAGGATGCACCGTTTCTAGTGCTGTGGCAATAATTTGCAAGGAATCCGATACGGCAATGCCGATACGTTTTGTTCCGTAATCGAAAGCCATCAATCTCATGGGCATTGTTTTCAACAAAAGTACAATTAAAGTTTGTAAGTATTCTTATTCAATGTTTCTTAAAAATCTATACATTTGATAGAGATTAATTTCAAGGCATGCGTAATTTTATATATGTACTATTTCTACTACTTCCTATAACCGCCTCCTCACAAGACTATGCACAAGATATTGCAACCTATCGAAAGCAGAAGGATGAGGCTTATTTGAAGAATGAATATGGTCCTTTAAAATCGGATCAACTACCTTTGTTATCCTATTACCCGGCTAATAAACAATTTGTTGTTCTAGCGAGGGTCGAGTTGTTGGCTGATGAACCGAGCTTCAGAATGCCAACTTATGATGGTACTTCCAACGAATATAAGCGTTATGCTCTTCTACATTTTAGCTTATTCGGTCGTAACTACACGCTTACAGCTTATCAAAGTATAGCTTTGTTTCAAACGTTGGCCTATAAGGATCATTTGTTTGTGCCCTTTATGGATGATACTAATGGAAACAGCACTTATGAGGGAGGTCGTTATTTAGACCTTAGCATCAAGGAAATAAAAAACAACCATATAGAAATAGATTTTAACAAGGCGTACAACCCCTACTGTGCCTATAGTAACGGCTATCGTTGTCCACAGCCACCAAAAGATAATTTATTACCCGTTTCAATTGAAGCCGGGGAGAAAAAGTATAAAGGACCTAAAAACGAAAGAAAAGTGAATATATCCGCTGCAAAAAACTTTAGCGATACCGAGCAAAAACTAATCAATGCTGCAGATGAAGAAACATTAATGCATGTGTACTTAATCAGCGATGAGAAGGAACTAGCGGTATTACGCAAGCCTTCCGAGGATCTGAAATTTGATGATCCTTTAATTGATAAGCTAGCTTCAAGAATGTTCAAAACGGTACAAGATCCGCAACACAAGGGGGTTGGTATAGCTGGTCCGCAAGTGGGAATTAACAAAAATGTGATTTGGGTACAACGCTTTGATAAAACAAACGAACCTTTTGAATTTTATATTAATCCGAAAATCATTTGGCGTTCGAAATTAATTCGCGTTGGGGCGGAAGGATGTTTGTCTATTCCCGATCGAAAAGAGGATGTGAAGCGTAGTTATGCGATACGTTTGCAGTATGTAGACCGCAAGGGGAATATCATCGAGGAAAATATTGAAGGCTTCACTGCTGTAATTTTCCAACATGAGGTGGATCATTTATATGGAATACTATATCCAGACCGCCTGGAGGAGCAAGAAAATAAAGAAGTTATCCCATTAAATGAACGCATTAATTTTCAAATCGAAAAAGGGATGATCATTCCTTAGGGAGAGGGGGACTCAGAAGTCGGACCGATTCCTCGAATGGCTACAAAAGTATTGAGCATTTTGTTCCACGGTAATTTAGTAGCATCGTTAATCGTTCAGATACAAGCATCAACAAATAATCACAAATCCTATCTTCAGGAACAAATAATAAAGAAGAAGCCCGACCTCAATAGATATCGGGCTTCGTAATAATTAAAAACGCCTAAAAGCTAGCCGTTACATCAAATTCACCCATGACGACGTAGTTTTTTGGTCCTCTAATCTGTCTTATCATTAAGTAGCGATAAGATCTTGGACCACTTAAAGGATAAACTTGTTCAGCATTGCTCAAACGATTAAAAGAATAATTCCCTAAGTCAACGAAATTGATATTATCATCGCTCCCTAAAAATTGTACTTCGTCAGGCCCTTCTTCATTGGTTGGCGTTTGTCTCCATAAGCTAACGGAGCTTATTGTTCGTTGCACTCCAAAATCGACCGTAAAAAAATGTGGATAAACATGTGGTGATAGGGTTCCCCATCGTGTCGCCGGATTTCCATCGATCATTTTAGCTGGAGTATCCGTGTTATAATAACTTGAATAACCGACAATTTTCCATTCTTGTTTATTCAATTTTTTCACATCGAATGTCTCATCAGAGCTCACTATGGCTTTATATGCAGTTTCAGGCATATAATGTGTTCTCATCTTATAGGAAGTCCCTAATTTGAAATCATCCAATAGTATGGAATTAACGTCCGCATTAATCGTTACAGTCTTGATTTGGTTAGCTGTGGTACTATACTCGATTTCAGATTTTACAATATCGCTTGTCGTATTTAAGGGATCAAACGATAGCGAAACTGTATTATCTATATTAACTTTAGTTGTCGCCAGCCTATTCAATAGGGAAGCTTTGTACCGTTCTCCATGCACCGCTCCTGAAACCTCAACAGGCACGGAGACATGGCCCGCATCATCGAATGTTTTGATAATAAATGTATAATAGTTTTCTTCCAAATTTTTGATCGTGTGCGCGATCTGCGTTTGATCCGCTGGCATCAACACATCGACAGAATCTGTATAATAATTCCAATAAATCCTCGCTTTGACAACTTTAGGATCCGATCCTCTGTTCCATGTCAATTGCGCTTCGTTTAACCCAGATTTGACCTCTGCTGATAATACCTTACCGGGATAAATAATCCCACTGGGAACCACATATTCTTTATAAGTGCTGTCCATTTTTTTGCAGGATGCGATAGCCAATAGTCCAAAGCAACCCAATAATATCTGATTAATAGTCTTCATAATGTTGTAGTGTTATGGCGTTAAAACTCTCCCCAAAATGACAACTCCGAAATCGTAACTTGATTTGCTCCAACTTGCCATGTTTCCGTTGTTTTAAACCTTAAGTACCTAAATGCTGGCGGTGTATCTTGCATTTCAAAATCCTCTCCGTTCGTATATCCATAGGCAATATCCTCTGCAGTTAGGGTACCAACAGCCGTACCCGACGGTTTAAAGGACTTAAAGGTTCCAATGAGCTGCCAGCCATCCCAACTTCCATCTTTTGCGGGTTGATTACTTCCCCAAAGCTCAAATGCTTTTACACAAGAATAATTATAGGTGAAGTTTTGAACGCGTTGATGTGCCTTCATCCGGCTTAAGACCACCGGCATTTTTAAGTCAATCGTAAACCATTGCGGCATTGACGTGTTATTTTTCGACGCGTAAATTGCCGCACTTGCCACGCCATCCCACATATTGCTTAAAGCATAAGTTCCAGAAAGCGCGGGTTGATCAGTTGGCAACTCATAGGTTGCGAAAGGTTTAGGAACAAATTTTTCGAATAAAGGAGTGAGGTCTTTTACTACGGCTAATGATTTATTTCCCCAACGATCCCGGAGGTAAACCGAGAACTTCATCTCTTTGCTGGATAATCCTCTTACGGTAAATGCTCCTGAATCTACGGCGGTATAGAATGTTTGCAACGGTCGCAATACCCCTTTGCCAGACGTATCCGCGTCAATAACGATTGCTAGGTTGGCTTTCAATTTATTTTTTATCCTTACCCGAACTCCACCAAAAGCAGTTTCAATACTTAAGTCATCGTAAGCCAAGCTGACAGGTGGCTCTAGAGGCTTCACTTTAACAAGGACTGGTTCAGAAACCTTTTCATTTCGCCCAACACTGAAGACTTTTACTTCCCTTTCTTCCGTATTGCCAAATCCTTCCAGACGTAACGTGTCCGAATAAATGGAGGATTTACTCTCTTTTTTTACGCCTGGCGTAATTTCATAGACTGCCTTAACGTAGGCTAAATTCACATCCTTGCCCAGTTTATATTTCAAAACAGCACCTCCTGGCGTATTTTCAACAACTATATTGGTCACCTGTGCTGGCGCCCCTCCATTGGTGTCAATAAAGTCTATACGAGGTTCCTCTTTACAGCTCTGAATGGATAAGAAGAGCATCCCTATTATTATTAATCTAACAATATTTTTCATAACACGATTATTAGTGTGTACCATTACCAACCTAGGTTTTGCACCAGGTTTTTATTACTTAACAAATTGGCATCTCTGATAGGAAAGAAGTAATCTTTCATGGAAAATTTTTGAGCGTAGATCAGTTGCTTCCTGTAATATTCCGCTACCGTTTGTCCAAAGACATTCCAGCCTTCTATAGGTTTAGCGAGCTCATTCGAAGCTGTCTTCCAGCGCTTTAGATCCCAGAAACGAACACCTTCAAATGCGGTCTCAATTAACGTCTCTCGATGAATAATCTCGCGCATACCAGACTGGGTAGTGTATTTTTTATTGGTTGCAAAATTATCCCAAGCCTCTCTAATTGATGGTAGGCCTGCACGTTCACGAACAATATTCACATTTCGGTGAACCTCTTCGGTAGGACCTTGCTGCTCATTTAATGCCTCCGCATACATCAAATAAAGATGCGGTAAACGGATTAACGGCCATGGATAATTGACCGTGGAATAACCTCCGTTATTTGCTTGCGTACTTTGGTAGTGGACAAATTTCTTAACATAATACCCTGTAATGGATCCAAAGCTTCCTTTCTTACCATTTTTTTGTCCCAGCTTTCCCTCTACGAAGTAGATTCCCGAAGGAACTTCATCATTATAGTATCCGTGTCCATACCATACTCCACCATCGAACCCTAGCGATGCATAGAAACGGGGTTCTCTATCAAAATTGCTTTCTGCAGTTTCATAGTTCAAGCGTATAAGACGCTGATCGGCAAGCCCTCCAACTTTCGTTACCGCACTTGGCGCCCATGTTTTATCTTCATTTAATGGGAGTCCATTTTTTGTGTAAAACATATCGACTATTTTAAGTGGGACAGCCAATTCGTAAGTCACATTGGGATTATCAAGGTAGGTTGTCAAATTTGGCGTTGCCCACAGTTGTAAAGAACTCGCAATACTTTGCGTGTTTGCCCATACGATCTCTGAATTCCATCGCTCGGTAAAGGCGTTTCTCAATTTCATTTGCAGTTTCATCTGTTCCGATATGTTGCTAGTTGCCGCTCCTGGAATAAATTCATACAATTTAATTCCCGCTTCATGGCACTGATCAATAGCTTCTTTGCAAGCGTCTGCTGCGAGTTTCCATTTTTGTGGATCGTATGTTTGATTGAACAACTGCAAACCATCGTTATTCTTTAGCGCCGCCTGATCTTTGTTCCCATTGAAAAGTGGACTTGCCGCGGTTAATAAAACCTTCGCTTTAAGGGAGTATACAATTGGTTTTGTAATGCGTCCCATCATCCGAATCGGGTCCGTTATAGTTGGTTGTAAATCATCCTTTACTTCATCTAACAATTCCGTAATATATTGAAAACAGCTATCGACTGGGGCTCTAGAAATCTGCACATCAGCGACATTTATATCTACGGGCAAGTTCACTTTAACCAATGGAATTGGTCCATACATGCGAACCAAATAGAAGTGATAATAAGCCTTCAGGAATTTGACCTCTGCAACCCACTCCTTTTTCTCCTCCTCGGTCATATCTTTGACCTTGACAATGTTCTCTAGGAATATATTGCAATCACGCAATCCTTTGTATAGATTAACCCACAACGCCTCCCCTGCCGGATTAACGGTTGTTTGACGACCGTTGGCTATGTTAAACATCGTATGACTAAAGCGATAACTCCCGGATAAATCATTCGTCCATATTTCATCGCCCGCCAACATTGCTGGATCTGTTGCCATTCCGCCGTCCGTCGGCATATAGGAATAACAGGTATATAAATACTTTTCGGCCTCCGATCGCATAGCAAATGCATGATCTAATGTGGGAATATTATCAGGAATAATATCCAGATAACGCTTACAAGAACCGAGTGTTATGGTTATAAAGACAATAAAGACTGTTAACCACTTATTGAAAAAATTATGAAATTTCATATTCAATCTAATTAAAAGGTTAAGTTAAGACCAACATTAAAGACTCTTTGCAAAGGATATCCTAAACCATTTCCAGCCATTTCGACATCCCAAATTTTGAAATTGCTAAACATCAACAGGTTCGATCCATTGACATAAAGACGGAAATTGGAAGCTTTTATGCGGTTAGTAAATTTTTCTCGGAAAGTATAACCCAACTCGACTTGTTTCA
>JBEBRI010000084.1:0-16895 GCA_040394915.1 Sphingobacterium sp. | reverse complement strand
ATATTATCTATAATTATTTTCAACGCTTCCTATTATTTAAAAAATAATAGATTAAACAATAGAACATTAATGATGCTTCTAATTGAAGGTGTCTAATTTTAACTCGAAATGTATCTTTAAAAATTCCTTGGATGGATGAACGATTTCCACATTTGATTTTAGGATAATAGGATCTCGACTTCCCGTAAGAAATAACAAACAAAGCAATCAATATTGAATGTATTAGTTGTAAAAACATTCCTAACATGTAAAGGTATTTCCGCTTACTATTACTAACATTAGCACGTTCCTGTAGCGGAATAAGCATTTTACGATGAATCAAACTCGGTAGAATTTCTAGCAGTCTGAACTTATAATAGATGTAGTAAATCAAAATTTTCATTGTCTTTTTTCGATATAGTACTACATAAATGACAAACATTTCATTAACTGAAAAAAAATATAGTTTTTTTTCAGTTAATGAAATGTTTGTCCAAAAACCTCGACAGATAAAACTCTGGAACGCTTCTATATCCAAATTAGCCTGATCTTCATCTAGTACTTAAGACCTGCGCATCGATGCTATAAATCGAAAGAAGCTGCAAATTGTGCAGCTTCTTTATTGTTTCATTCTTGATAGAGATCGATATTATTCACAAATACCTTACTTCGATTTTAAAGATTTGACGCGAATATTTCTAAACTTTACGACTGTACCGTGGCCCAGGAATGCGATATGTCCAGTTTTATTTAATACTGCAGGCATATAACTATCGGTAGGCTTGCCTTTTAACGCTTCTGTCAGCTTTGTTTTTAAAATAACTTCGCCATTAACTTTCACGGTAATTTCATCTCCATTTGCGATCACTTCTTCGGTATTCCATTCGCCTGGTTTTTTTAAAAACCCACGCTTCGCTGCCGCTATGCCGTATACAGATCCATGATATTGATACGCTTTTAGATCTTTATACTGCGGATCCTCATTGTCTAAGATTTGTAGTTCCATTCCTGAATACCCTTTATCATTAGGCACAATATCGTGTCGAATACCCAGTCCATTATTAGCACCTGGTGTTAATAAAAAATCAAAACGTAATATAAAATTATCAAAGGTTTGCTTTGTATACAGATTACCACCCATTTCTTGAGTAGGCTTCATTACAATACATTGATCCTCCAAGACGTATTCCTTTGTATTTCCCTGCCATGCATCGAGGTTTTTACCGTCAAATAAATAGGTAAACCCCTTTTCTAATGGCTTTTGAGCGAATACTTCCCCGCCTACTGTAATGAGCATGCAGAGCGTCAACATTATAAATTTAACTGCTTTCATCTTTTTCCCTTGTATATTATTTGTTTTTTCATTTGACTTTCAAAACTCATCAATGCCGCAGATGAAGCATAAACACCAAACTCTACAGGTGCAACGCTCTCACTTTTATCACGGATAGCATGGAAGAAATTTTGAAAATGTAAAAAATGCGCATCTGGATATTCCGGATTTGCAGAGAATTGAACTTCGTAATCGGAGATTTTCCTCATCGCACCAAAGCCTGGAAGCTGAGCTAATCGTTCTTCCAATCCTTCCGTGTTTACTGTACCATGCGTTTTTATAGTTACAGTATCCCAAGTCACGCGCATAGTGCCTTTTAGCCCAATCATCGAAAAATCTGTACGTCCCCATTGCTTAGATAATCCATCTAAAACGTTGGCTCCTAGCGAAACCTTAAAGTGGCTTTTCTCATCCGGCATTGTATAGTCGAATAGTGAATAAATCAAGTCTGGCGTATCTCGACTGCCATCGTTGTAATATAATATATCACCGTCCGAATACACTTTCTTTGGCTGTTTACAGCCCGTAATATAGTGGATGCTCGCTAAAACATGAACGAAAAGATCTCCGGCAAGGCCAGTCCCATAGTCACTCCAATTTCGCCATGCAAAGAAACGCTGTGGCGTAAATGCTTGCTTGGGAGCCTCACCAATAAACTGATCCCACCAAAGATTTGTTGGAGTGGCTTCTGCAGGCGCTTGAAAGCTATTCAACATTCCTGGCGCGGAGGAAAATCGTGCATCCACAAAATTCAACGATCCAATAATACCGCTCTCAAGTAGTAGCTTGGCAAGTTGAATTCCCACTGAAGAAACTCCCTGAGTACCCATCTGAAAAATCTTTCCGCTTTGTTTCTGTGCCTTTATTAAAGCTTTTGCTTCTGAGCGTTTATGGATTATCGGCTTTTCACAATACACGTGCTTACCACTATTTAAAGCATCGACAGCAATTCGTTGATGCCAATGGTCTGGCGTCGCTATAATCACAGCGTCTATCGTTGGATCGGCTAGAATATTTTTGTAATTGCTTTCCAATTTTAGATGCTCCCCCCATTCTTTTTTCGCAGACGTTAATCTTGGTTTATAGATATCACAAACTGCAACTAATTCTGCTTGGGGAACTCGAAGTGCCGTATTACAATCTGCCGAACCCATCCCTCCTTTTCCAATGAGTGCAAATCGAATCTTTTTTTCTGGGGCTTTTGAAAAGCTAAACAGCGTTGGGCTCAGTGTCAAAGTTGCCCCGCAGACACTGAGGTTATTAATAAAAGATCGTCTATTCATAGTAGTTAAATGGTATAAGTACAATGTTATCAGTCGGGTGTATTTTGCTCTGAGAAACCTGCTCTATTTTTAGCGGCAACAAGTATTTTCCATACTTATTAGCAAGCTTACTTTTCAAAATTTGAAACGTATAATTACCATAATTTACACCTTGGATAATCTCCCCAGTCGTTTCCAGCGAAACAGCATCTGACGGTAGCATCACATAATTTGAACTATGGGTAGCATTGTATTCGGCGATCAAACTTGAACTATTGGCGGGAATACCTAAGGTATATTGAACAGCTCCATTTGCGGGATAATTGATTTCAATTTTATTGATAAAGTGTAATATATCTTGTGATTTCGAAGTAATGTCGTTATTCTCCGTTCTGAAGCCTGGATTACTGAAATAGATATATGGTTCTATAATCGTCGGCTGCACTAAGGTTTGCATTTTTGCGGAATCCCGTTCTCCAGGGTTTAGATTGGTGACCTCACAAGGAATCACAAAAGTAACACCTGGTTCATTCGCTAAAGCTGCACGATATTTCGCAACATCGATAATAAATTCAAATACAGCTTCTCGCGCGTCACTAGGTATATTAAGCTCGCTCGTCTGAAGTGAATACACAGAAGTTGGAAGCGCTTTATATTCGGTTAGATTAGCTGTATTGTAAGCCGTTAAGACAGTGGGACTGACGTCAAGGCGCACCTTTTTCTCCGTCTGTCCCACGCCGGACTTCACCACAATCACTTTCGCAATCGCTTGATCAAAATTATAAACCTGTGCTTCGTGCAAACCGGACTTCAGTAAGTAGACACGGTCGTCTACCATATTATTTAGTAAGGTATCCTCGCAGGCATAAAAATGCGCAAACGTGAACAGGCTACTTAGTATTAGTAAATACTGCTTTAATTTCTTTCTCATAATTACTCGATTTAGCTTACCAACCATAATTTTGCGTCAGATTACTCATTTCACTTAGCTGATCTTGATGAATTGGGAAGAAGTAGTGTTTTAGTTGAAACAAACGCTTTCCAGGGAATATTGCATTGGTTCTTGTCCACGAACCTTCGAAGTTGGTAGACGCCAGGTTTCGAGTGAAAAAAGATTCATTCAATTCCTTCTCGGCAATCATCCAAGTTCTCACATCGTGATATCGGTGATTTTCAAATGCCAACTCTACCATACGTTCTTTACGCAAGAGCTCGCGCAATAAATCCTTGTTACCCTTGACCTCTGGATAAGCTTCTTCAAGATTATTTAAACCTGATCGTTTACGAATAAGATTCACATATTTAAGCGCTTCGGCTTCATTGCGATTCGGCTTCTCATTACAAGCTTCTGCATAGTTCAAATAAATTTCGCCCAATCTGAAGTAAGACCATGAAAACTGCCCCCATTTTCCTTCTTCGATGTCATTCGTAGGATCACTCATGCGACGCCAGAGATAGCCGGTTTTTACACAGTCCCCAGTCTGCGTATAAGAAGAGGTTCCACCGGTAAAGAATGTGACTAACTTTCGCCCTTGAAAAGTATTGATCCAATACATCCCGTTTGCCAATACTGACGCGTAGAAACGTGCATCTCGTCCCACAATGGAATTATGTGCTTTAATAGTTGCATAGTTATCGATCGGATGTGTAAAATTCTCTGTGAAGCCGGTCTCAGAATAACCCGATTTCGCATCTATGATAGGCGCACCATTCGTTTGATATCCCGTGACGGGAAAACGTCCAGTTGCCGCCATTGGATAACTGTCTACAAGCTTTAATGAGGGTGAAAATCCACCATAGCCTTCTTTCACCACACGTGGAGGAGCTGCCCTGACATTGTAGGCATAACCTGAATTAATCCAACGTCCCCAAATAATTTCAGAATTCCATTTCTCAAAAAAGACGCCTGAGTATGACTTTATCGCCTTTCGCATGGGGTCAGTTTCCGTCTTATCTTCGTACAATGCATACTGATTCAAATCAATGACGTCTTTTGCAGCTTGCGCAGCTAACTCCCATTTATTTGGATCGGCAACTTGTGGAAACAAATTCTCACCATCTTTATTCTTTAGCCCGGTTAAGAATTTAGCGCCATTGAATAAGGGTCTAGCCATGTACAAAAGCAATTCACCCTTCGCTGCCATCGCAGCGCCCTTCGTCAGACGTCCCATCCAAGCTTGATCTGTAATGCGAGTCGGTAGTACGGCAATAGCCTTTTCATATTCCGAAAGGATAAATTCAGCATTATGAGCGAGCGTATGTCGATCGATTTCTTCGGATTTAATTTTCACATCCGAATCTTGATCCCCCCAAATGTATACTGGTCCATAACGACGCAACAAACAAAAATAAAAGTAGGCGCGTAAAAAGCGTGCTTCTGCTTTCATGATATCCTTTGTACCCTGACTGAGTTCGACGTTTTTATCAACGTTATTCATAAAGATTGTCGCCTGATTGATACCTCGATAATTATGCGCCCATACTTGATAGTCTGATGTTGTTGTGCCCCAAGATCCACTATTGATATTTATCCATGGAACCCAAGCAAGCCAAGAAAAAAGAGCTTCGTCGCTCAAGGGAACCATCCCTCCTTCTCCCGAGACCATATCACTCTCGTCGGGAAGATAACCATACACTTGCGCTAGATAAGCTTCTGTGGTCTGCCGCTTGTTAAAGACCTCATCCATTGTCATTTGATTCTGAAGTTCTACTTCCAAATATTTATCACAGGAACCCAGCGCCAGTAGTGATAGAAGTAATATTGTTGTATAAATAAATCTTTTCATGTCCTAATCCTTATAAAATCACGTTCAAACCAAAATTGAAAACTCGCATCTGTGGGTAGATTCCTCCGTATGAAGTATCGAGCTCCGGATCCCACAGCTTAAACTTGCTGAAAGTAAATACATTTTGCCCTTGAATGTATAAGCGTAAAGAGGACAGTTTAATAGGTTCTATCCAGCTTTTTGGAAAGTTATATCCGAATTCTAGATTTTTCAAGCGTAGAAAACTCATGTCGCGTTGCCAGAATGTTGAGGATTGCGTATTGTTCCGATTCTCTACCATGGACAACCTCGGATACTCTGCATTTCGATCGGGGTTTCGTGCAGACCAACGATTGTCGGCTACATCCGAATAGATCTGTCCATAAACCAATATATTTCCACTCGAACCATAAAGAGGGCCTCCACCGATTATGCGTGTCACATTGTCGACGCCATGGAAGAATGCCGAAAGATCGAAACCTTTATAGCCGACACTTGCACCAAAGCCATAGTTAATTTCTGGTACATGCGTATCTCCAATTGCAACAACATCGTAAGAGTCGATGATACCATCTCCATTAATATCCTGATACTTAATATCCCCTGGTTTTACAGTAGAGAACTTTTGCTCCGGACTATTCGCTATTTCATCATAGGATTCAAATAATCCTAATGAAATTAGTCCACGTTGCTGATACAATCGTTGCCCTACTTCAGATTGGTAATCCCAAATAGGGGTCGGTTTATCGTCGTATAACTTCTTATTTCTGTTATACGTAAAATTTCCACGGACACGCATTGTCACATTCTCGGTATTGTGCATAAATTCTAACGATCCATCAACACCTTGATTCTGCATCTGACCTAGATTTACATATTGCTTCACATTCACACCAACCACGGATGGAACATTCTCTTGTAGTATGTAAATACCGTCGCGTTTTTCGAAAAAATAATCCGCTATAACCGTAAGCTTATTCCAGATACCAAGTTCAAATCCGATATTCTTCTTAATAGCGCTTTCCCAAGATACATTAGGATTTCCTGGATGCCCAGTGGCAATTCCGCCAACCCATTGCTGCCCCGTACTACCAAAATGATAGCCACCAGTCCATGCCATTTCGGAATTATAGGCGAAGCGTCGATCCCCTCCAATCTGATCATTTCCAATTTCTCCCATCGACCCACGTAGCTTTAACATATTGACTGCAGGTAGAGCCTCTTTGAAAAATGATTCCTCTGAAATCATATAACCTAATGCTATAGAAGGGAAAAATCCAAATCTCTTTCCTGGAGCGAAGTTTTCTGAACCATTGTAACCAAAATTCCCTTCGATAAAATATTTGTCGGCGTAGCTATAGGTTACCCTTGATGCGACCCCCATATTCCGATAAGGGAACGCCGCTATATAATCCCCTGGAAAATTATTCGTTCGCTGACGCATGCTGAATAAAAACAAACCACCCACACGATGTTTATCCGCAAACACATTATCGTACATGAGGGAAGATTCAAAATTAATAGCACGCTCGCCTCTGTTTGAACGCGCCAAGCTTAAATAATCCGAACCGTCCGCATTTTTCTTAAAAATTAAATTACCATCCGCATCTCGACCAGTAGCATAGTAAGTAGCTGGATTTTTGCGTTTATCCAATGTCGATCCATTAAAAGCATCCCAAGAGAATTTTGCATTGGCTTTTAAACCTGGCGTTATTAGATTACTGAAGTCTTGTGTAATATTTAAAAGGGATTGTGCATTATTCCAAAAATCTTGTGAAAATCCACGACTATTTAATGCATAGTATGGGTTTTGACCAACTAAGGGTTGTGCATGCGTCCCATCAGAATATACGGTAGGAATAGCAATAGGGGTGGTATGCAATACCATTTCATACATGGTACCCATATCGACACCTAAGCGATTTTTCGTTTCATATTGATTCGATAGATTTAATCCCAAATCGGTTGAAGGGCTTAACTTAATATCGACGTTTGATCGAAAGTTCACTTTGTCGTAGTTGACAGAAGGATCATAGTTTGGACTTTTCTCTGGTTTAAAAATTCCATTTTCCACAATATACGACCCAGAAACATAGTACTTGATCTTATCGCCTCCACCAGTTACATTGACGTTCAAACGATCAGTCGTTGTATTATCCTTGAAGATTTCCTTCATCCAATCGACATTCGGATAAAGATCATTATCCACATTATTTACATACAGATCTTTCAGTTCTTGTGGAAAAGCATAGCGATTGGCCCCTTCAAAATTAATGTCATTGTAATAATCAATCCATTGAGAAGCGTTCGCTAATTTTGGTAAACTAGTCGGTCTCAGCACACCACGCTCAAAACGCGCATTGATGACGGGTTTGTCAAGCGTGCGACCGCGCTTGGTCGTGACAAGGACAATGCCATTCGCTCCTCGAACGCCATACACTGCCGTTGCCGTCGCATCCTTTAGAATTGAAAAAGATTCGACATCTTCAGGATCTACCAAATCCAATTGACGCTCAATACCGTCGACTAATATTAAGGGACTATTATTAGCGCCAAAGCTCCCCACCCCACGAATCCAAAACGCAGCACCTGAACCCGGTTCACCCGAACGTTGAACCGATACAATGCCAGCCATTTGCCCAGCTAAGCTACTCGAAATCTTCGCTACAGGAACTTTTAGATCCTGCGTCTTAACCGTGGTAATCGCACCAATGATACTTGCTTTACGCTGCGTACCATAGGCAACAACGACTGCCTCTTCAAGCGCCGAAACATCAGACTCTAACTGTACATTCAAATCATTGCTTTGGCTCAACTCAACTTGCTTCGGCTTATAACCAACAAGCGAGAAGACCAGTGAGTTAGTATTGTTTGGAACAGCTAATATGTAACGCCCTTGACTATTCGTAGTCGTCCCTGTGGAAGTGCCTTTGACGAGTACACTTACCCCTTCCAATGCCGCACCATCGGCGTTGGTGACTAGCCCCGATAGCGTACGTTGTTGACTTTGACTCTCCGAGTTGCGATTATTCCGAACTAACAGATTAGGTACAGCTGCCGAAGGACGAATCAATACAGTATTTTTATCAATTTCATAACTTAGATTCTGATCCTTTAAGATCACATCTAACACATCCTTAAGCTCCCTGTTTAACATATTGAGCGAAACGCGCTTACCTTTGCGAATGCTCTTATTGTTATACAAAAAGTCGTAACCAGATTGCTTTTGCACTTCGTCCAGAATATTCATCAATGTCTCATTCTTAACATTGATTGAAACTTTCTGACCATAACTCGTAGCATGTACATGTACCATGGTTACGACTAAGATTATCATCATTATCTTCATCCTAATTAAGATTTTAATCAAGATTCCTTGCCTAAAAAGACATAATTCTTCAATCGTTTTATACATTTGTAAAGTTTGGTGTAATTGGTTAATCGATAAAATTGGTCAATAGATGCACTAAACATCATCGGGAGTGTTCGCAGCACTTCCGATTCGTTTTTCATAGCTAATATATTTACATAACAAGGACCCTCCCATCCTGTATTTTAAATTTATAAGTTGAAATTTTTTCTATTTGTATGAGTAGTTCTTTTAAACTCTTAGTACGCTTGATCATACCAGAAAACTCCTCATCAGAGTGACGAGCATACTCTACCTTTCCGATATCATACCATTCGGAAATCTTCGCCATGACCACCTCAATTTGATCATCATCAAAACGAAAATATCCCTCTTTCCAGGCTAATATGGATTTTAGATCCGCTTGTTGGATAGCAATCTCCGAAGTATGATCTGTGCTAATGGATCGAAAACCGGGCTTCAATTCACGTTTTGCACCACCAGCTTGTACTTCGACACGACCTTCAACCAAGGTGGTCTCCACACGACTACTTGCTTTCTTACTCTGAATGTTAAATTGAGTTCCTACAACTCTGATTTGGGTCTTATTCGCATGGACAATAAATGGTCGTTGCTTATTTGGGGACACATCTAAATAGGCCTCGCCTGCAATTGCAATCTCGCGTTGATGTGCAGCAAAAGAAGCAGGATAAGTAACCGAGGCACCCGAGTTAAGCCAAACCCGCGTACCATCTTCCAATTCCAACTGTAATGAGCTACCCTTTGGGGAGATAAAGGTTCGAGATTCTGAAACTGCCGAAGAAGCCTTCGATAATTTAAACAAGCGATTCCCATTTTCATCTTTTGTAATATAAAGCCCTTCTTCCTTCAGGCTATCGCCTGTGGATTGTTCAATTTGGAAGGTTTTCCCATCGGTTCGCTGAATAGTTGGCAAGGCTTCATCTTGAAGCTTGATGTCATTCTCAGAAATAACTTGTAGGCTCCGGACAGACGATTCTTGGCTTGCATAAAACAGATAAAAACCTAAAAATAAAACAATTACAGCAGCAGCGCCAGCGAGCCATTTCAAAGAAAATTTGATTGATAACGATTTGTGCCGTTTTTTATTCTCTATTTGGTCAAGAATTGTGCTCAGAATAGTTTCTTTCTCGTAGGCATCCGATCGTGCTTTTATAAGCTGAATGTCTTCTAAGTGGCTCTCCACCAAAAAGTCGAATTCCGCTTCATCGCAATCGTCAAGTAATGTCAAGAATTCTTCCAGTTCCGCTTTCGAAAGATGGCTCGACATATAACGATCAAAAAGACTTATCAATCTTTGATTGCTCATAATTTAGTATATCGTTAAATTGGTTGAAGGACTTTGTTCCCCTTCTCTATAAACAATACACCGTAAAAAAATAGTAGGACTAGTGTGTTTTTAAAAAAATAGAATTATCTCTCCAAAAGATACATAATGAATAGTAAGTGCAGAGCGTCTTTGCTCAGCGACGAGTTCCGTAGCGTCTTGAGTGCCTGAACGATGTGATTCTTCACCGTATTGGGTGAGATTTGCAGTTCTTCGGCGATCTCTTTATAAGACATGCCCTCCACTTTGCTCATTATGATAGCTCGCTCTTGTTGCAAGGGTAATTCTGAGAAACAGGCTTTAATGTTGGCAGCAAGCTCTTTATTTAAGAATGGTTGATCGGCGGATTCCGAATGATGTTGGACATAGGTTAATAAACGTTCGAAGGCCTGTTCTGACCTACGAATACTCCGCATTTTATTCAGCGAAGCACGCTTTGTCAACGTGTAGAGAAATGGCCAGATTGGCTTTTGCACATCTAGCTCATCACGTACATCCCAAAGACGCAGGTAGACTTCTTGCACTAAGTCCTCGCTCCACCCCGAATCCTTTAACAGCATGAACGCCAACTGATAAACTTGATCCGCATAAATCGCGTAAATATGTGCAAGCGCATAAGCATCCCCATTCTTGAGGTCAATAATCGTTTGAATATCAACTTTTGCGTGATTCATAATAAAAGTTCAGGTTCAATAGATAGCTTTGCTACGAGCATCCTACTGTTAGACGATGTCCAGTACAATGGTAACAAAAATAAATTTAATTTCTTGATCCTCACAAAAGTCTTTGAATTCTTTAGTTATAAACTCTAGACAATTATATGTTCAAATACCCCTCCTTTTACTCTATGTAAGTAATTTCTCCTTTATTATTATACTCCTTGAGATTATTGACAATTTGATAATGCAAAAAACTACCACTTTTCATCATGTCCAACAAACTCACCAAACACACTAAACTCCTGAAAAAAAAGCTGTTTTACTCAAGACACCAAGTCTACCTTCAATGAATATTACCTTAATTCAATATCATCGTATTTTGTAGTTTTAGCATTTGCAGAATCTGAAAACTTCTTTCCGAACATATAAATAACCGATAAGTTTAGGTTTGAAAAATTTCGATTTTGATAGGTAGATTGCGTAAAGTTTGGAGTCATTAAATGAATTTCTCTCTTTGCATTGACTTTAAATAAATCAACGTAAGAACACCTTACATTTATTTTATCTTTCAAAATATTTGTAGACACTAATAAACTAGTAAAAGGACGTTCTTTTGTCATTGAATATAGGTCATACCTTCTCGAATTATAGTCAAACAAAAGGTTTGTTGTTATCTTTTTAAATACTTTTGCTGAAAAATTCACAGTTCCAATAAATCCATATCCAGAATTAAACGTAGGATTATTCCCATTTTTATCCAAAGAGCTATAGTTAGCGCCTATACTAGTATATAAATTCATTCCTTTCGTAATAAACATGTCGTGCCCTACCATTATACCGACGCGTTGAACATCACCAATGTTATCTTTTGTATAAATCAATGTATCTTGTATATTTTCAATATTTTGAAACACCGCGTCCCTATTAAAAGAATAATAAATATTGGTTGAAAAATAGTTTTTCTTATATGGACTTGCGTACGATAGATTTAATGTATTTAATGATGATTGTTTTAGATTTACATTGCCTCGTAAAACTGTAGTTGGATCTATTACGATAATGTTTTCATTTAAATCCATTGGATTCGGTCTGTTAATCTTTCTTGTGTAAGCAAACGAAACTCTATTTGTCTTTCCTGGTTTATATGAAATATTGAAAGAAGGTAAAAAACTGACGTAAGTATTAATTTTATTGTTAACATCGTTATTAGATATATCTAAAAATAAAGACGGTGAGATATCTATTTTTTCGTTTAATCTGATATTCCAATCAGAATATAAGCCATAATTCCTTTGCTTATAATTATCACTATCAACAATCAGATATTCTCTATTCACGTATTTTAGCCCAAAATCGTGTTGAGTTTTAATAAAGAAGTTTGGTTTATGATTGTAGTTCGCTTCTATTGATATATCGGATAAGCCTGAATTGATAGAATTTGATAATAATTGATCGTTTTCAATTTTATAGAAATCATTCTTCCTATATAAATTATATTTAGCCTTTAACGATAAAATGGCATTATTCATTTTTTTATCATATACAAGATCTGTACTGTAAATCCAATATTTATCAATTGAATGGTTAGCAAATTGAACATCATTAATATTTCCGGTCGTTTCGCCTAATAACTTATAGAGGTAGTAATTTGATTTAAAAAAAATGAAACTTGTTGTATCAACGTCATACTTGATATTAATATCTGCGTTTAATTGCTTTATTTCTGTTTCTCGATAGTTATTTTGGCGGTATGGTACATTTAACGTATTTCTAAAAATGTCGATATTTGTTTCCTGATCGTAGTTATAATAATTAAGTTCTGTCTTAATCAGCCATTTCTCTCTTTTAAAAGAAAAGGAAGGATCAATTCCAGTCCGCTTTAAAAGGAGACCTTTAGTAAAACCTACTCTTCCTTTATAAAAAGAATGTTTTCTCGGTTTAGTTATAACGTTGATTATAGCAAAATTGCCTTCTGCATTAAACCGAGCGGTTGAATTGTTTATAATTTCTATCCTATCGATATCAGATATATCAATACTTTTCAGTTGAATACTGCTGGTTTCAATGCCATCAACATATAGCTTTACTAATTGACTTCCGTCTAGTTTCAGACCTATTCCGTCTGCAAAAATTACACCTGGCACCTTATTTATAGCAATATCTGCTGTCGTATTTTTAATAAAATCATCTTGGTTAAATCGGAAAATTCTTTTATTCAAATCCAAGATTGAATTGTTCTTATTTATTGAAATTTCAACAGTATCAATTGTCTTTTTCTCTAAGTGAATGACAATGGGCTTTAGTAAATCCATCGACTTAAATTGCTTTTGATACGCTACAGCTCCGACATGACTCACATGTATTTTAAAGTCCTCAATATCAACAAACTTTTTACTTTGAAAATAACCAACTTTATCACTCAGATAAGAGCCCAATAATGAATCTGATTTATTAAATATTCTAATAGAAGCATATTCTACCGTATTATTATCGAAACAAACTTTACCTTTTATAGTTTGGGCATTTAGCGATGAACAAAAGATTAATGGAATAATAAAAAATAGCGTGTGCTTCATTTAATATATGCTTTATAAAACGGATGCAGTTAACAAAACCCAAAAGAGTATTTTTTCATAAAAACTACAATTAGAATAGCTGTTTTGTAAAACAAACATATATTAAAATTCCATTGAGTATATATTCATATATAAATTCTACCCTTTTGGGTAGTTCTATTAAAAATATTCGTTGAGCTAACTTCATGAATATATAATCTGTAACCGATCAACAAAACTCAAGCTCAATGAAACGAGATAATTCGTGCTGATCGAACAGTACATGGAAAAACAAAAAACAGTCATTGACGATTTTTCGAAGAGCAAATACGATGAATCCAGTAAATCCACTACAGGGATATTTGGACGTTTCTTGCTGTACCCTAAGCAACTTTTTAAAACTAAAAAAAAGTAATCGGGGATGGATCGCTAAGGGCACAACCCAATCAAGGGTTGTTAATCATTTGTAATCGATGTATTAGCGTTGAAGATGTGTAAAACGCTTCAGATCAACTTGTCAACGTCTTTCTGTATAAAGAAAAAGGCCTAGTAATTTATGAGGAAATATAGATCCGATGAGAGTCATGCGGAACTGGAGGCTCGAGTATTCGAACCACTTAAATTTGTTATTGAACAATAATGTCAATAAGATATTCAGCACTTCGTTGAGATATTTTTAGCAAGGGCACAACATTGCCTTTTCAACTAAATATCCTTCAAGTATTTCAACACCGCACTCTTCTTACTCTCTGATACCGGGATTTTGGTGTTATTTTCAAGAACAAGATAACCCTCCATATAATAGATTTTTGCATAGTCCATATTGACAAGGTAAGATTGATGGCAACGGATAAAATTTCTATCTAATAAAAACGATTCATATTCTTTGAGAATCTTGGAAGTCATGTGTTTTGAACCATCTTCCAAATAGAAATTTGTGTATCCTTTATCTCCCTCACAGTAAAGTACTTGATCTACCTGAACAATCTGCATCATGGATTGATTCTTAAGCACTATTTTATCGGGACGAGCATCCATTCTTTGCTGACCTAAAAGAACCTCTATTTGGGCTGCCTTCACTTTATATTCTTCCTTCTTCATCAGCGCTTTCTGGAGCGCCTCTTTCAATTCTTCGATATCAATCGGTTTTAAAAGATAGGACAATGCGCCAACATTTAGCGCTTGAATAGCGTATTGACTAAAAGCCGTCATAAAGATAATATGATAGTCTTCATATGCTAAAGTCTCAAACAATCGGAAACTGATGCTATCTTTCAACTGTATATCACAAAGCAAAACATCCGGCTTTAATACTGGAATTTCTGTTTTGGCTTGTTCAACGCTATCTGAACAACCAAGTACCTCGACAAAAGGAATTTTTGCGAGTAGGCCTTTCAAATAATTTAAGACATTAATTTCATCCTCAAGAATGTATAGTGTCATGTATGATAGGTATTAAGAGTTCAACTTCAAATCCAACGGATATGATATTCTTTCGAATATAGGCTTCTTTATCAGGAAATAAGGCTTTGAGTCGCTTTTCTGTAATTTCAAAAGATAGCGATTTCTTATGCTTGGCATTCCCCGTTTTCGGCTGTTCCCCCTGTCCATTGTCAGTAATTAAGATGCGTAGAGAATCCCCTGATGTCGTAAATTTAACAAGAAGAAATCCCTTTCGGCTCAAACCCTGAAAGCCATGAATAATCGCATTTTCCACAAAGGGTTGGATTAACATCAGAGGGACTTGAATATTACGCACCGGATCCGTATCAACTTCTAGTGTATAGTCGAAACTATCACCAAAACGCATTTTTTGCAGGTTCAGGTAATCGCGAATCAGTCCAATCTCACGATCAAGCGGTACCCACTCCTCCTGATCGTAGTCCAAGATATTCCGCAGAAGGCGAGAAAATTTCAGTAAGTAATCGTTCGCCTCCTCATTACGACCTTCCAATATAACACCTTGTAAATTACTGATGGTGTTATGTATAAAGTGAGGGTTCAGTTTCAGTTGTAATGCGCGTTGCTCTAGTTTCAACATATCATTTTCCACCGCCAATTTCTCCGACTCAATTTGAAGCTTCTCCGTTTTTTCCTTAATTAATCCACGCTTATATCGAAAATACATGGCGGTGAGAATCAATAGTACGAAACAAAAAAACACAAATATGAGCCATTTTTGCTGAACAATAATCTGAGACTTTAGTGAGTCGGTGATTTGAAGATTTTTAATCTTCAAGTCTCTGTTTTCAGATTTATATCGATTCTCGATCGCAGAGATATTTTCTAATTGATTTCTTTTTGTTTTTTCAAGATTGTAATGCTGACTAATTCCTTGCAATTCGAGCGCTTTTTTATAATCACCTTTGGCTTCGTAGGATAATGCTAAAGTAGAGTAAAAGCTGTAAAAAAGGCTTGAATCACTTGCCGTTTTTACTTTCTCAATCCCTTCATTTGCGATATCGATTGCACGATCATAATTCTTTTCCCGTTGGTAAGCCACCGCCAAATTACGGTAATACATAGGTATTTCTGGCGCAATCTCAATACATTTATTCAAGTAGAAAATAGCACTATCGCTTTGTCCCTTCGTGCCTTGATACAATGCTTCTTTCTCATAGATTCTTGCGATTTCAGACTTGTTTGTGTCACTTTGTAGAAGCTTCTTCATCGCCTGTAGATGTACTCCCATCTGATCGAGCTTCTGCCCTTTCATCATATGTAAAAACATGATTTCGTGAAAAGTAAACTGAATGCGAGCCATCGAACGATTTGGATGTTCCTTATACCACAACTGTATATAGAGAATAGACTTCTCAGAATCAGCGTTATTGAAATATATGCGGGCTAATGCTTCATAATATAGATAACTGAATCGATTCTTCTCCGCGCCTTCTTGATTGACTTTTTTCAATATTTGCTGAAGTACTTCCAACTCTGGTGTGCCATTCAATGGTACTTGGTAATTCAGCTTATAAAATTCAAGATATTCACGAAGTTCAGTACTTCGGCCTTGGGTATCAATCGTACTTAGTTCGGAGATCGACCTATAGTCTTTGAATATTTTACTATTCAAGATTGCATGATAGTTTTGTCGTTCAACTGGATCGAGCTTTGCGTAGAGCGAGTCCAACTGAACAGCGAGCAATTGCTTTTTTTCCAAAACCAATGTATCAATCGATATGGCGAAGTCCAAAAAGAGTGAGTCTTTCTGCGAAATTCCAGCAGCCTGCTGCTTCTCATCTGAAGAATATTTACAGGAGGATTGAAGTACACAAAAGGAAATTAAGAAGTAAATAAATATTCGCATAAAAAAATTAAAAACTATAATGCGCTCCCAACATAATTTGACGTGGCAATAATTTATATTCCAGGGACGCTTGATAGCTATCACTTAGGAAGACATTTTTATAGTGCTTTACGTCTAAAAGGTTTTTCGCAGTAAGCTCTAAACTTAATCGAGGCTGTTTGAATTCGTAATAGACGCTAAAATCGGAAAATAAATAGTTATTACGTTCCTTATTTTCAGGAATGTCTAGAAAGTAAAGTTCGTTCTTCAATGCGGTCCTGAGTTTCGGAGATATTTTTAGACTTAAGTTCACAAAGCCCTGCCCTTGCATCATCTCA
>JBEBRI010000083.1:0-16997 GCA_040394915.1 Sphingobacterium sp. | reverse complement strand
TTAAGGTCATGAAGAAGTCGCGTGGAATATTATTCAATTGATAACGACGTAATTCCGTTTCCAGGTATACTAATTCTTGAATTTGAACCAGGAACCATTTATCGATTAATGTTGCCTTACGGATGGATTCCAATGGAACTCCTAGTTCGAAAGCGTCTTTAATATGGAAAAGGCGATCGGCACTTGGATGCTCCAAGCTATGCATAATCTCTTCTAAATTCCTCGATTGACGGCCATCTGCACCTAATCCAGCGCGTCCAGTTTCTAAGGATTGTGCGGCCTTTTGAAGCGCTTCAATAAAGGTACGACCGATCGCCATAACCTCACCTACAGCTTTCATTTGTAAGCCTAATTCTTTATTTGCGCCTTTGAATTTATCAAAGTTAAAACGTGGAACCTTAACAATCACGTAATCCAACGTAGGCTCAAAATATGCGGACGTTGTTTTTGTAATTTGATTTTGAAGCTCATCTAAGTTGTATCCGATGGCTAATTTGGCTGCAATTTTCGCGATTGGATAACCGGTTGCTTTCGATGCAAGTGCTGATGAACGCGATACACGCGGGTTGATCTCAATGGCAATAATTTCTTCGTTTTCTGGATTTACAGAAAACTGAACATTACAACCACCTGCAAATGTACCGATCGAACGCATCATCTTGATCGCTTGATTACGCATTTCTTGGTAACACTTGTCAGATAAAGTCATGCCCGGCGCTACGGTGATGGAGTCTCCTGTGTGGATACCCATCGGGTCAAAGTTCTCAATAGTACAGATGATAATGACATTATCATTGCTATCCCGTAGTAACTCTAACTCAAATTCTTTCCAGCCTAAAACGGCTTGCTCAACCAATACTTCATGTGTTGGAGAAGCATGTAATCCACGATTTAAAGCGGCATCAAAATCCTCTTTCTTATGGACGAACCCACCTCCGGTTCCTGCTAATGTATAAGAAGGACGAATAACCAATGGGAATCCAATGATTTGAGCGGCTTCTTTACCTTCTAAGAAAGAGTTCGCTATCTTCGAAGTAGCGACACCAACGCCAATGTCAACCATTAATTGACGGAATTCCTCGCGGTTTTCTGTCTTTTCAATAGCAGCAACGTCAACTCCGATAACTTTCACATTATATTTTTCCCATAAACCACGATTGGAAGCTTCAATACAGAGGTTCAAAGCCGTCTGTCCACCCATCGTTGGAAGAACAGCGTCGATTTGATTTTCTTGTAAAATTTGCTCAATGCTTTCGCAGGTTAAAGGAAGTAGATAAACATGATCAGCTACAACGTTATCTGTCATAATCGTTGCAGGATTTGAGTTGATGATGGAAACTGAAATACCCTCTTCTTTTAAAGATAAGGCTGCTTGAGATCCTGAGTAATCAAATTCACAGGCCTGACCGATGACAATAGGTCCCGATCCAATGATTAATACCGAATTAATGGAGGTGTTTCTAGGCATTATTATTTATTTCAATTGTTAAATACACAAACTGTTGCCGACAAAACAGACAAGAAAATGTCTGATAAAAAGAGGGAATTCCGACTGCTTTGTCGGAGTGCAAAGTTACATTTTTTATTTTAATAATGAATGAATAAATGTAGAGAATTTTATAATTAACCCATGGCGTACTTCAACAAGCCCTCACTGCGATTTCCTCCATGAACGTTTGTATCGAAGCTAAATTGCACCTCAATTGAACGCCTATCACACGTCTATCAAACCCGCTATCGAGCGATTGAATAAGGGATTTGAATGGGGTTTGAAAGGGATATGAAAGGGATCTAAAGTGGGTTAACTCTATAGATTTTGCTAGAAGGGAATGCAGCTTCATCGATGGGGATACAAAATGATATTATCTAAACAAAGTTGTTTAAGGAATAAATTAAATATGTTTACCTTTGTCTTATGATTGAACTTCCGGTTATTCCAGCAAACCAAACCCAACGTAAGCCAGATTGGTTGCGTGTTAAATTACCTGTAGGTAAAGAATATCGCCATGTTAGGGGCCTGGTTGACGAGCATAAATTACATACGATTTGCGAGAGTGGTAACTGTCCGAACATGGGTGAATGTTGGGGAGCGGGAACTGCTACGTTTATGATTTTAGGAAATATCTGTACACGTTCGTGTTCGTTTTGTGCGGTGTCTACAGGACGTCCCTTAGCGGTTGATCTAGATGAGCCGAATCGTGTGGCGAACTCCGTGAAATTGATGCAAGTTAAGCACTGTGTTATTACTTCAGTCGATCGTGATGATTTGAAAGATGGAGGCTCAACAATTTGGGCAGAAACCATTTTAGCGATTCGCAAAGAAAGTCCTGAAACGACATTGGAAACTTTAATTCCAGATTTTAAAGGGCAGTGGGATAACTTAGACCGTGTGATTGCTGTTCGTCCGGAAGTGGTTTCGCATAATATTGAAACGGTACGTCGATTGACTAGAGAAGTTCGTATTCAAGCGAAGTATGATCGTTCATTGGAATGTTTACGTAGAATTTCTGCTGCTGGTTTAAGAACAAAGTCTGGTATCATGCTAGGTTTTGGTGAGACTGAAGAAGATGTAGTCGAGACAATGCAGGATTTATACGACGCTGGGGTACATATTTTAACGATCGGGCAGTATTTGCAGCCAACTAAGGCGCATCACCCCGTCGTGGAATGGATTACGCCACAGACATTCGAGCGATATAAAGAAATCGGATTAAAGATGGGATTCAAATATGTTGAATCAGGACCATTGGTTCGTTCTTCTTACCATGCAGAGAAGCATTTGTTTGATATGCAATAAGATAATGAGAAGCCTTAGCGAGAGTTAAGGCTTTCTTGTTTTTATAAAAACGTATAGCTTGCCGAAGTTTTCTTATTTTAGGCTGACCAATTTGACGTATTATGAAGCACTCTTTTTGGAAGCATGTTTTCTTACCTTTTCTATCCTTAAGTTTTACTATTCTTTTTGCCTTGGGCTTGTTTTATGCAGTCTTCGCAAAAATTGGCCATGCCAATTGGCCGTCCTGGGCGATGTGGCTTGTGCCACTCTTATTCACGATGATTGGAATTTGGTTGCTCTGTGATCGGTTATTTAAATCGCTATCCTTCGGCAATCCCTGGTTTAATTTTATAAGTCCCGCCGTATGTTGTTTATTCCTATCGTTAGGGACGATTTCCACGTTTATGTTTGCAGCACTGAGTAAGAGTATTCGGTATAATCTGGCAAACGTTACGCGATTGGAGTCGGTGAACAAGATAAAGCCATATCAATCTATAGAGTTCTTAGAGCTCGATGATTGGCATGTCGATAGGATGCGGGTGATGCCTTTTTCTTACTATGAATTTGCAGGAGGCTCGCGTATAGGCCAAGTCGAATTAAATACCCTATTCGTGGTTCCCTTATTTTCGAAGAGCGATCCGTATCTAACGACTGCAAAAGCATGGATGGGTTTTAAGTATACGGACTATGTTTCTTTTATTGATGTGATTCGCGGGGACGACGCAGACGCTGAGGAGCACTTACGTCGTTCGTATAATCATTTTCAAAAGCGTGATATCAGTGATTTCGCATACTTGGAGGCGCTTCCAAAGGATAAAGTTAGCGGGATGTTTCAACAGTTAGTGGCTGCACATTCGTATTATACCAGTGCTTACGACAATGTTTTTATTGGGCAAGAGGTGGAGCGGGATGTCCTATCGTTATATTACTTGAAGTTTAGTGTTTTTCTATATTTTGTGCTAGCGATGCCGATAGCGTTTATTGCGAGTGGATTGCTCTTATGGATACACAGAAAAAACGAAACATCAATCACCATATAAATTCTGATGATTACTTTCTTTTGAATACGGATTCTCCAGCCACAAAAGTTTGCAATGTCTTGACGTCACGTATCTTTTCTGGGGCAATCTGCATAATGTCTTCATCGAGTATTACAAAATCGGCATCTTTACCTTTTTCAATACTTCCTCTCTTCTTTTCTTGAAAACAAGCATAAGCTGCCCATATCGTCATGCCGCGGAGCGCTTGTTCACGCGTAATTGCATTTTCAATTTGAAATCCGCCTTTAGGAAAATTATTTTTATCCACACGCGCTATAGCGGCGTGGAAACCATATAGGGGATTGTAATGTTCCACGGGGAAATCACTTCCTAGAGCGAGTAGCCCATATTGTTCAAGTAAATCTCGATAAGCATACGCTCCTTTCATTCGATCATGCCCTAGGCGGTCTTCCGCCCAATACATGTCCGATGTGGCGTGTGTCGGTTGAACAGAGGGAATGATTGCAAATTCTTTAAATTTCTTGAAGTCCTCGGGCGCGATAATTTGCGCATGTTCTATTCGCCATCTTCTATCTTTTCCTTGTTTTAGATATTTGCCGTAGGTGTCCAAGATGAGGCGATTGGCTGAGTCGCCGATCGCATGTGTATTAACTTGAAAATTGCTATTGGCTAGTTCTTTGATTAGTTTATCGAATTCCTCGGGGCTCTGCAATAGGAAACCATTTGTTGGTGCATCATGGTAGGGATGCAATAAACAAGCGCCACGCGAACCTAAAGCCCCATCAGCCATCAGCTTGAATGAACGAACTGTCAGACGCTCGGATTCGAATGTGCCAGCGCGTAAATAGTTTTTAACACTCTTTGGATTGGCTGCAACCATCGCATAATTACGAATCTGAAGCGAATCGGCATTGTAAAATACTTTTAAGTAATCGATTTGTTGTTCCGTTAGGCCAGCGTCAACAATCGACGTTAAGCCAACAGAAAAGAGCGAGTCTTGTGCGCGCTGTAGCATTTTGACAAGCACGTCTTTATGTTCTAAGGGTATATGTTCGCTCACCAGTTTCATCGCGTTGTCGACCAATATACCGTCCAATTTACCCGCTTCATCGGAAGATATCAGTCCGCCTTCCACCATGAAAACACTATCAATGGATGCCGCAGCTAAGGCTTTGCTATTGACCAGGGCAGCGTGGTAGTCAACACGAGATAAAAATATCGGAATTTCGGGGAAATATTTGTCTAGGGAATCCTTGGTTGGGAATTTTTTGTCAGGCCATAAATTTTGATCCCATCCATTGCCTACAATCCATTTTTTTTCTGGATTTGCAGCGATGTATTTTTTGAGGCGCTCAAGGAGTTCATCGTAGGACGCTGTGCCTGTTAGATTCACCTCATCCATTGCATCTGCTAATAGAAAGAAGTGTCCGTGAGAATCGTAGAAGCCGGGATAAATAAACTTACCTCGCGCATCAATCTTTTCTTTTGCCGTGTATTTGTTTAATAAGTCTTGCGCATTTCCCCGGTCAATGAATACACCGTTGTTAATAGCAATGGCTTCCACCGTTCGAAAAGAAGAGTCTACCGTGTACACCTTTGCGTTGTATACGATTAAGTCGATCTGCTGATTGGTGGTGCAGGAAAACAAAAGGGATATACTGAATAGTATGCAAATATAAAGGCTTGCCTTTCTCATAATTATTGGTTGATTGCTAAAAGTACAAAGAAAAGTCTGTAAGAAGAAAAAGCTTCTTTTAATTTTAAAAGAAGCTTTTTCAGTATTCAAAATTCAAAATACAAGGATTGTTAGCAGTACTCGTCAAATGCTGCGACTAAGTTGTCAGCAATCATTTGCGCCGGACGGCCTTCAATCATGTGTCTTTCTATCATATGGACTAATTTCCCATCTTTAAATAAAGCCATTGCTGGAGATGATGGCGGATAAGGCAACATATATTGACGTGCTTTATCTACGGCATCCTTTTCCATACCAGCAAATACGGTAACTAATTTATCTGGATGCTTTTCGTTTTTTACGGCTGCTTTCGCTGCGGGGCGCGCATTTGCTGCTGCACATCCACATACAGAATTTACAACCACAAATACAGTTCCCTCTGCAGGAATCGCTGCATCCACTTCTTCAACGCTTTTTAATTCTTGGAATCCTGCGTCTACAAGTTCTTGACGCATTGGAGCTACTAGATATTCTGGGTACATTTCTTTACTTTTTTTAGTTTATGCAAATATAGGCTTAAAAGTGAGTTACGTCAAGCAAGGTTCCTCAAGTTAATGTCAATTTATAAGGTATAATACTATTGTATTTTGAATTGACTTGGCTATCAAGTAATTTTGTAGCGCAGAAACTAAATTAAAGATTATTTATGTCATCATTAGAAACTACCTACGTACCTTACAAAGTGAAAGATATCTCTTTAGCCGAATGGGGTCGTAAAGAAATAGAATTGGCAGAGGCAGAGATGCCAGGATTAATGAGCCTTCGTAAAGAGTTTGGCGCGTCTAAACCTTTAAAAGGAGCACGTATTGCTGGATGTTTGCACATGACCATTCAAACTGCTGTATTGATTGAAACGTTGGTTGAACTTGGTGCGGATGTATCATGGTCATCATGTAACATCTTCTCAACACAAGATCATGCCGCTGCTGCGATCGCTGCTGCAGGGATTCCAGTATATGCATGGAAGGGTATGAATGAAGAAGAATTCAACTGGTGTATTGAACAAACATTATTCTTCGGCGAAGAGCGTCAACCCTTAAATATGATTTTAGATGATGGTGGTGATTTGACGAATATGGTGTTTGATCAGTTCCCTGAATTGATTGAAGGCATTAAAGGTCTGTCTGAAGAAACAACTACCGGTGTTCATCGTTTATATGAGCGTATGAAAAATGGTACCTTACACCTACCAGCAATCAATGTTAACGATTCAGTGACCAAGTCTAAATTTGATAATAAGTACGGTTGTCGTGAATCATTGGTAGATGCAATCCGCCGTGCGACAGATTTAATGTTAGCCGGTAAAGTTGCGGTAGTAGCAGGTTATGGAGATGTTGGTAAAGGATCAGCAGAGTCATTACGTTCCGCTGGGGTACGTGTGATTGTTACCGAGATTGATCCAATCTGTGCTTTACAAGCAGCAATGGAAGGTTTTGAAGTAAAGAAAATGGCTGATGCGATTGTTGAAGCGAATATTGTGGTGACTACCACAGGTAACAAAGATATCGTTCGCCCAGAGCACTTCAAAGCGATGAAAGATAAAACAGTTGTTTGTAATATTGGTCACTTTGATAATGAAATTGACGTTGCTTGGTTGAATGATAACTACGGCTCTACAAAAATTGAGATTAAACCGCAGGTGGATAAATACACAATCGATGGTAAGGACATTATCTTGCTAGCTGAAGGTCGTTTGGTAAATTTAGGTTGTGCAACAGGGCACCCTTCATTCGTGATGTCTAACTCATTCACAAATCAAACCTTAGCTCAATTGGAGTTATGGACGAATACGGACAAGTATAAGAAAGAGGTTTATACGCTTCCTAAACACCTAGATGAGAAAGTAGCTCGCTTGCACTTAGCTCATATCGGCGTGGAATTAGAGGTGTTGTCGCCTGAACAAGCGGAATATATTGGTGTAACGGTTGAAGGACCTTATAAGCCGGAAGCATATCGCTACTAGAATAATGCGGACCGATATTGATTAAACATCAATTATTGGATGCAATAGTACGCGTAATTCAATTGGATAAAAGGGTTTGAAGTTAAACTTCAAACCCTTTTCTTTTATCTTGATTTGCTGCATGATCTTTCGAATATCCCTTTATCGAATTCGCATGCTCAGTAGCGATTGTTTTGCAATGTGCTCAATATTACTGAAGAGCGTTCGTTTGATGTGTTAGAAGGTATCCTTGACGATAAAAGTCGTTTTTATGAATTTATCGTTTAATTCCTCGTCTTAAGATAGCATTCAGCCCATTGTTAAGGCGCTCGTCCCCAAGTCCTGATATGACCTCGTATTGGGCATTAATTGATTTAAGTTCCGTTTTCCAAACTTCCATGAAATGGGCTCTTTCTGTCGGGAAATCTCGTAAGGGGTCGTCTTCCCAAGGAAGATCAATATCCATGAGTAAGAAGAAATCGTAGGATCTACTTTTAATCTCATCTGTCACTTCCTTTGGCGTTTCATGGAAAAGGTGATCACACCAAATCTTCACCGTAAGTATCGTCGTATCACAGACCATTATCGTAGGCGCTGTTGCAAGAAAAGCATCTTCGAGTGCTATTTGACCATAGAACATATTAACTTCATCCTGCAGCGTATAATCGCGATTTAGGTTTTTGCAATAATAACGCGCATATTCTGGAACCGCTACTGTCTGGAGTTCCTTCGCTAAGAAATTGGCCATGGTGGATTTTCCCGTTGATTCGGGTCCAACGACAGCAATTTTAATCGTCTTAATTTCCATATCCGACATAGAAGCACAATATTACTGAAAATTCAGATAGGTTTTCCGCCAATCTCTATATCCATTCCATGCAATAATAGCAAATGCAATATAGAGTACGGCGGTTAAGATTAAGTCCTTGTGAAGGTAAAGTGGAACATAGCAGATGTCCACGAAGACCCATAGGATCCAGTTTTGTAAGACTTTACGCGTCATCAAGAATTGAGCAACTAGACTGACTGCTGTGCAGAACCCGTCTATGTACGGTACATCGGTGTCCGTATACTGGCTAAGTAGATAACCGATCGTCGCTGCGATTCCTAAGATGCTGAAGATAGTTAGAAAAAATTGTCGGCTATTTAAGGAGCTGATAGGTTTGTCATGCGTTTGCGCTCGTTTATTCCAATAATACCAGCCGTAAATGGCGGTGCCGAGAAAATAGAGCTGAAGTGTAGAGTCGCCGTAAAGCTTCGCATCATAGAATATGTATAAGTAAAGACATACACTGATAATGCTTGTTGGCCAGTTCCAAATATTTTGCTTGGCAGCGAGGTATACGCAAAGAAATCCAGAGATGGTTGCAAACCATTCGATAAGGCTTGTGTTTAGGAATTGTTGGTAAAGTTGAGAGAGAAAATCCTGCATTCTTCAGTTATTATGGATAACTAAAGGTAGCAATAAATAAGAAAGAAAATTCCTTTACAGGCTATTGAACCAGTTTATTGGCACAATTAGTACTTGCAAAAGATTCTGGTTTTGCCTTGAAAATAAAACCCATACCCAAGATATAGCCCATGGCTTCTTTAAGTGCGGTATTGGATTGAAAGTTAGGGTTCGTGTTAATGTCCGCGTGCACTTCAAGATCAACCGAGTACTGATCTAACAAGGGGCAGAGTTCGTAGGCTGTTTCGATGGATTGTTGGACTTCAAGTAGCATTCGTTCTTTGATGCTCATGTTGTGTGTTTTGCGGTCTTTGTGGATAAACATAAAGCCGCCTCGATGTTCTCGGAGAAAAACAATGACTGTCGCGAATTCGACTATACCCCTTTTAACTTGTGAGTCGGTACCGATAAATACTTTTAATTTGTTTCCAAGGGTTTGTTCGCGGATAATCGTTTCCTCAACTGCGGATAGGATAGGGAGCTTCAAAAGTTCTCCGTTGTATTTTTGCCATTCCATATACAAAGGTTTTGTTTTCTAAAATTACTGATAAACTGCTCATTATCTTTTTATTATATATTAATTAATTGCTAAATGTTTGTGTGTTTTTTGTGTTAAGCTTATTCTTTATTGCCGAAGGCGAGGTCGCCAGCATCGCCTAGACCGGGAACAATGTATGATTTGCTTGTCAATTCATTATCAACTGCACCTACCCAAATTTGAACGTCTGGTAAAAATGCTTGTACATGTTGTAATCCTTCCTCAGAGGCAATCACTGTCGCAATATGCAGCTCTTTAATATTGTATTCACTTAGTAGATCTTTACAACAAAGAACTAAGCTTTTGCCAGTAGCGAGCATAGGATCGGCCATAATAACAACCTTTTCATCCAAATTCGGGGTATTCTGATATTTCTTATGGATTTCAAATTCTCCGCTTTTCTTGGTGTGTCGATAGGCGGCGATAAAAGCGCTATCTGCTCGATCGAACACATTTAGTAAGCCTTGATGAAAGGGGAGTCCTGCGCGCATAATAGTCGCTATGACTGGTTGTTGATGCAATAAGTGCGTATTGGCAACGCCTAAGGGCGTTTCGACATCAGCACTGAAGTATTCTAATGTTTTACTAATCTCATAGGCCATTACTTCCCCTAAGCGTTCGAGATTACGGCGAAACCGCATTCGATCTTGTTGTATCCGGATATCTCTTAATTCAGCCAAGAAATGATTGGCTATGCTGTTCTGTTTTGTTAAGATCGTTATCATGACAAAAAGTCTTGTTGTATAGCAATTTAATAATTTTTTTCGGCAAATGAGTGCGTTAACCACTTATTATGGAAACGGAATAATATTTGATAAATTAGCCATGGAAAGGCAAACATGAGATTTCAATTAACATCTGAATATAAACCGACTGGCGATCAGCCGCAAGCAATCAAAGAATTGGTCGCAGGCATCGAACAAGGAGAAAATTACCAAACTTTATTAGGAGTTACAGGCTCTGGAAAGACATTTACCGTCGCGAATCTAATTCAAGAGACGCAAAAACCTACGCTTATATTGAGTCATAACAAGACCTTAGCCGCCCAGCTTTATGGCGAGTTTAAGCAGTTCTTCCCGAATAATGCCGTGCATTACTTTGTGTCTTATTACGATTATTATCAGCCCGAGGCATTCATCGCTTCCTCAAACACCTATATTGAGAAGGATTTGGCTATCAATGAGGAAATTGAAAAGTTACGCCTGGCAACTACTTCGGCATTGATGTCTGGAAGAAGAGATGTTATCGTTGTTTCTTCGGTTTCTTGTATTTACGGTATGGGTAATCCAGAAGATTTCTCAAGATCTATCTTTCGCTTCGGGGTAGGTACAACGATTAGTAGAAATGCATTCTTACATAAATTGGTTGAGATCCTATACGCGCGTACAACAGCGGATTTCAAACGCGGTACATTTAGAGTGAAGGGAGATACAGTGGACGTGTATCCAGCTTATATGGATAATGCTTACCGAATATCTTTCTTTGGTGATGATATTGATGAACTTAGTGAAATAGATCCAGTGTCTGGGCGTACGATTCAGAAGCATGAGACACTTGCTTTATATCCAGCAAATCTCTTCGTAACACCAAAAGAGAAGTTTACCCAATCTATATGGGGAATTCAAGAGGAGTTGGTGCATCGTAAGGCTCAGCTAGAAGAAGAGGGAAAGATGCTGGAAGCCAAACGACTTGAAGAAAGAGTAAATTATGATTTAGAAATGATGCGCGAACTAGGTTATTGTTCAGGAATCGAGAACTACTCTCGCTTTTTTGACGGCAGGCAACCAGGCATGCGCCCCTTCTGCTTAATTGATTATTTTCCTTCCGATTATTTAATGGTTATTGATGAAAGCCATGTGACTATACCACAGTTGCGCGCGATGTATGGAGGTGACCGTTCTCGAAAAATTTCTTTAGTAGAGCACGGGTTTCGATTGCCTGCGGCATTGGATAACCGCCCCTTGAACTTTCCAGAATTTGAATCCTTAACAAATCAGACTGTTTATGTGTCGGCAACGCCGGGCGATTATGAATTACAACAGACAGAAGGTGTAGTCGTAGAGCAAGTCATTCGTCCGACGGGTTTATTAGATCCAATTATTGAAGTTAAGCCAGCGATTAATCAAGTCGATGATCTTTTAGAAGAGGTCGATAAGGCAATCAAAGATGGGGGTAGGGTTCTTGCTACAACGCTTACCAAGCGTATGGCTGAAGAACTTACCAAATATATGACTCGATTAAATATCAAAGTGAGGTATATACACTCCGAAGTTAAGACTTTGGAACGTGTGGAAATATTGAGAGGTTTACGACTCGGGGAATTTGATGTATTAGTCGGCGTAAACTTATTGCGTGAAGGCTTGGATTTACCGGAGGTAACGTTGGTAGCTATCTTAGATGCTGATAAAGAAGGTTTCCTGCGCTCCGAGCGCTCGTTGATACAAACGATTGGGCGTGCGGCGCGTAATGAAAGAGGACGCGTGATCATGTATGCTGATAAGGTAACCGACAGTATGCGCATAACGATTGATGAGACGAATAGAAGGCGTGAAAAACAGATAAGCTATAACTTAGAACATGGTATTACGCCGAGAACAGTCGGTAAAACACGAGAGGAAATCTTAGAACAGACTTCCGTAGCCGATATGGGCGTAGAGGCAAAAGCCTATATCGAGCCAGATGCGGCAAGCTCAGTAGCTGCAGATCCATTGATCGAGTATATGAGCGATAATGAGATGAAAAAAGCAATCGATACAGTGCGTAAGCGTATGGAAAAGGCTGCAAAAGAAATGGAATTCTTAGAGGCTGCTAAGCTTCGCGACGAGATGTTCGCTTTGGAAAAAATATATGAGGATAAATTCAATAAGAAAAAATAGATCATCAGAAAAGGGGCTCCAAACGAAGCCCCTTTTCTTATTTAATCAGTCTGCCGGGAAACTGTGTAATATTTTCTAAGGTTAACTGTTGCATTACCTGATAAAGCTGTGCCTTAAACATCGTAATCGTATGGTCAGCACCTTCATCCCCTAACGCCCCGACGCCGTACATAAATGGTCGGCCCATAAAGTTAAAGTCAGAGCCGACAGCGTAGGCTCGACCTAAATCTACTCCGGAACGTATGCCACCGTCTAACATAATCTTAATTTTCTCTTTGTAAGCCGGATTGGAAGCCAGTTTGATTAATGAATGGACAGAAGATTCGCCCGCATCGATTTGACGCCCACCGTGATTCGATACGATCACTCCGTCGGCACCCACCTCAATGGCTGCTTGCATATCTTCATCAGTGGTGATGCCTTTCAGTACCAAGGGGCCTTTCCAGATATCTCGAATGGCTTTTACTTTCTCGACGTTAACTTTCCCAGTGAACGTTCTGTTCATAAACTGCCCCAATTGCGTCAAGTCTAATCCTTTTTCCATATAAGGTTTTAGCGTCGCGAATGACGGAATGCCATGTTGCAAGGTTTTAATACCCCAAGTCGGGCATACCATTGCTTGTAGAACATTCTGAATATTCATCTTCGGCGGCATCGAAAGCCCGCTTTTTATCTCACGATAACGAAGTCCGAAGGAAGGTACATCTACCAAAACGACTAGTACAGGACATTCTACATCCTTCAGACGGCGTAGAATATCATCTCTCAAACGGTCTTCTGTGGGATGATAAAGTTGAAACCATGCCTTCCCATCAGAAACGTCAGCGATACGCTCGATGGAGCTCGTCGATACGGTACTTAAGGTGTAAGGTATATCATGTTTGGCGGCCGCTTTGGCAAGTATTTCCGGAGCATTTGGCCACATTAAACCTTGCAATCCGATTGGCGAAATGCCGAAGGGCGCACTGTAAGTACGACCAAACAGATTGACTGACATATCGATATCTCCAGCAACATGTAGATACTGCGGTTTTAAAAGAATATCGTCGAAATCACTCTCATTTCTACCGAGGTTTAACTCTTCATTACAACCTCCTTCGAGATAATCAAATGCAAACTTGGGAATTCGGCGTTTTGCTTTTCGTTTTAAGTCGGCAACTGAAGGGTATTTTGAATTGTAGTTGAATACTATTTTTTTAATCATGAATACAAGATTGATCGGTTAGCATATTAGGCCTCCAATTTAATCTAATTTTTTGGGAAAACTGTCCTGTACTTTGATGTATTTACTGACGGATCATGCCGAAGAAGTGGTATTTCGCTAGCCTGTTATATCGAGTCGTTCTACGACTGCCTTTTGCCCTACTTTTCCATAAAAAAGGATATAATCTACTTTAGTTGTCAAGCCGGATGTACCTTCTTTCTGTTGGATAAAAATACGTTGCACGCGCATTTTAACTTGATTTACCGTTGTTTCTACATAAGGCCCGTTCTTGCCTTTCACATGTAGGATAAATTTCTGAGTGGGGAGGGAGACAATGGAAGCTTCATAGGAATCTGAATCTAAGGATGCGGTTGAAATTCCGTATGCAAATTTGCGTTGGATAGCCGTTAAGGGTTTAATCTTTCCGCCGTCATCGAATAATTGACGATAAACGTTTATCGGGTTATTGCTATCGAGGGTACCCTTGTCAGATTTATTTAGCGAATAGATATAAGTATTATGGCCACGATTATGCTGAATATAAAATAATACATTCTGCATATTCGTAGGCATAGGATATCCTTGCTGTGCGAATACGGGGAAATTAAGACTAATAAAGCATAATAATAGCCAAATCTGCTTCATATGTAATTCAATTTGCTATCAAGTTACAGCAAATTAGATTAAGAGAAGGTAAAGTTTTAGTAAAACATATTAATTGACGCCACCCCCTCGATTGGTAAATTTTGATATCAACCAAATAATCAACGCGACCACAATAACGACCACAATAATTCCGGACCAAACCCCAGCCTTGAAGATACCCTCAATGACCGAGCAACTGCTCAGTAGTGTTGTTGCAGCAAATATTAATATTCCGATTCCAAATCTGTTCATATCCATGTTCTTTTCACCTAAAAACAAGTTTGATCTAAAATAGTTTGCTGACTGTTAAACTTTAAACAGTTACAGCAGGATGGTATCCGTATAAGGCGGTGTAAATCAGTCTGCTATTTTTTTTACGATGAACTCATTTTTTTTCTTTTTATTCGTACGTTTATTCTATAAAAACCTAAAAATGAAAAAGCAATTAAGCCTATGGGATGGTATCATGATTGTTATGGGATCCATGATTGGTAGCGGTATCTTTATCGTCAGCTCAGATATGATGCGGCAGCTGGGGTCGGGTTACTGGGTCATTGCCGTTTGGCTGATTACCACCCTAGCGACCATTGCTGCGGCTATCTGTTACGGGGAAATGTCTTCCTTGTTTCCTAAGGCGGGAGGGCAGTATACTTATTTAACAGAGACTTTTGGTCAGATGACTGGCTTTTTATACGGTTGGAGTCTCTTTGCCGTAATCCAGACTGGAACAATCGCTGCGGTTGCCGTCGCCTTTGGAAAATTTACGGGCTATCTTTTTCCCGAATTGAATAATGCCGCTCCGCTCTATCAGAATGGAAACTTTATGATTACCTGGATGCAGATTCTTGCAATCGCTGTTATCTTACTCCTCACATTTATAAATACCAAAGGAATTCAAAGCGGCAAGATTGTTCAGTTTTTATTCACTTCATCCAAGGTTATTGCACTGATACTTTTGATCATTGGCGGAATATACCTTATCAAATCAAATTTGTTCGCGGAGAATATGGCTTTCGGATGGAATGCATTTCAGCATATAGAAGGAGCGGGTTGGACGAGCATCTCCGGCACGGCACTCTTAGGTGCGATAGCAGCTGCGATGGTCGGTTCAATCTTCAGTAGTGTCGCTTGGGAAAATGTCACCTTTGTTGCTGGAGAGATGAAAGATCCGAAACGTAATGTCGTTCGTTCGATGGTCATAGGGACCACTTTAGTGATGTTGTTGTATCTGCTATGCAACTATGTTTATCTGGCCGCATTAAGTCGTGATGAAATTGCTTTTGCTGCTAATGATCGTGTGGCAGTTGCTGCGGCGGAGAAACTACTTGGCCATACGGGAACGATAGCAATGGCGATCTTAGTGATGATATCTACCTTTGGATGTGTCAATGGTATTGTGCTCTCTGGCGCACGTGTTTTTCAAACGATGGCGAAAGATGGTTTGTTTCTCAAACAGGCGATTGCGAATAATAAATACGACGTTCCTGAGCGATCCTTGTGGCTACAGGGCATCTGGGCATCCCTACTTTGTCTGAGTGGACAATATGGCAACTTATTGGACATGGTCTCTTTTGTCATTGTCATATTTTATATGATTACCGTTTTTGGCGTCATTTACCTCCGCTGGAAAAGACCAGCATTAGCGCGTAGTTACAAGACCTTCCTTTACCCGGTTACGCCGTTAATATATTTATTGATCGGTACAGTTTTCTGTATCCTATTAATTTTATTTAAGCCTAATTATACCTGGCCCGGATTTATTCTAATCCTTATCGGTATCCCCATCTACTATTGGGGCAAAAGGAAAGCGACTGTGGATAATTCTAAACGCTAAATAAAAACGGCCTGCAAAAATTCTGCAGACCGTTTTTTTGATATTTTATATTACTATAAGCTTGGCTTATTCAGCTCTTAAAATTTTCGCCGCTTCAACCATAGATTCTAATGCTGCTTTGGTCTCTGGCCATGCACGCGTTTTCAAACCACAGTCCGGGTTCACCCATAATTGCTCAGCAGGAACGACTGCTTTCGCTTTACGTAGTAAGTTGACCATTTCTTCGGTGCTAGGCACGCGAGGTGAGTGGATATCATATACACCAGGACCGATATCATTTGGATATTTAAAGTCAGCGAACGCATCTAATAATTCCATTTGAGAACGTGAAGTTTCAATCGTAATTACGTCTGCATCCATTGCCGCGATATCTTGGATAATGTCGTTGAATTCCGAGTAACACATGTGTGTGTGGATCTGTGTATCATCCTCAACATTGGAAGAAGAAACCCGGAATGAACGAACTGCCCAATCTAAATATGCTTGTTGATCAGCTTTACGCAATGGTAATCCTTCGCGAATCGCTGGCTCATCAATTTGGATAATCTTGATGCCTGCTTTTTCCAATGCTTGAACCTCGTCTAAGATTGCTAAAGCAATTTGGTAAGTAGTTGTCGAACGTGGTTGATCGTTACGTACGAAAGACCATTGTAAGATCGTCACAGGACCCGTTAACATACCTTTCACTGGACGATTTGTTAAAGATTGCGCATAGGCAGACCAGCGAACAGTCATATCTTCTGGACGGTAAACATCTCCATAAATTACTGGAGGTTTAACACAACGCGAACCGTAGGATTGCACCCATCCGTTTTGCGTAAATGCGTATCCGGCTAATTGCTCCCCAAAATACTCAACCATGTCGTTACGTTCGAATTCACCATGCACTAATACATCGATGTCTAATTCTTCTTGTAAACGAATTGTTCTTTCGGTTTCTTCAGCGATTTCTTTATCGTATTCTTCTTGAGAGATAGCTCCTTTTTTCAAATCAGC
>JBEBRI010000082.1:0-17045 GCA_040394915.1 Sphingobacterium sp. | reverse complement strand
TTCACAAGAAAAAAGCAAACAACAACAAATCTAAATTAGCGAAATTCGTTAATAAGTTAGGTTAATTAGAAGCTTTTTCCTAAAAGATATATAGGGATGTGAAAACATCCCTTTTCTTGTTTGGGGGAAAGTGAAGCTAGTTTTTTGTAGCGACAAATCGTTTTGCTAGTTTGTTAAACAAGTATGGCGTTAAACGCTTTTCTGTATTCATCAATCGAAATGCAGGAAAGCGCTTAACGCCATATTAATTACCGAAAAGCTAAATGCTAGCTTATTTGGCTAATGCCGCTTTCACCGCAGCATCTAACCTTTCAGGGTTTCCTTTGTAAGGACTTAAATCATATAGTTCTACCTTTCTAAAATCAATAGGGTGGCTTTCACTTTGTAAGTAGATAAATCCACTATCAAGCAATTTTCCATCAATTTTTTGTTTAGGGTCGAAATTCTCTACGTTTCCGCCTCCAATTTGTGGCTTATTGTAAGATAATACAACTTGCCCATCTAGTACATGTTGTATAAGCGAGTCTCCCAATACGACAAATTCTGCAGTAACCCATTGGTCACCGTGATACGTTTTCGATGTAGAACTTAAACAGTGTGGTGTAAAGAGTTTTTCCTTGATAACGACATTGGTACCGGGCGTACATAGATTGGAGTTTGTTCGTTCATTCTTCGAGTCGCCTCCGAGTAGCTGACCCTCAATAGAGATCGGGAAGTCTTGATCTTTCAACATTGTCTTGGGATCTTGCCCATGCAACATCGCGCCGCTGTTACGCCATGCCCAACCTTCGCCGCCTTTTGTCTGTTCACCCACAAAACGATATTCTACGCGCAAAACATAGTAACTGTAGGGCTTATTAAACGCGAGATGTCCATATTGCTGATCAAAAGAGTCGTACCCACCATCATACCTTACTTTGAGTAAGCCGTCTTCAACTCGGAATGTATTCGCGTAGTTTTCTCCAACTTCGTGTAATCTAATTTTAGGGGTCCAATTTTTGATGTCTTTTCCATTGAAAAGCTGAATGGCTTTAGGTGCTTTGGCTGCTTTTTGGCTTACTTGTGCGTGGCTTCCGCACGCGCATAGCAGACCCAAAGCTAAGCTTAGGGTTAGGGATCTTAACTTCATTTCTGATTTGGATTATAATAGTAAGTTTCTGTTTTTTACATATTCGCTTGGTCTTACGCCAATCACCTTATTAAAGGTGTTAGAGAAGGTAGGGAGACTATTGTAACCCACCCGTAAAGCGACCTCATTGACACTAAGCTTTTCGTCAAGCAATAATTTGAGTGAAGTCAGCATGCGAAGGATCGTAAAATATTGGATGTAAGACATGTTCAATTCCTTTTGAAAAAGTCTCGCAAGCGTACGTTCGCTAATGTCAAAATGTTCCGCTAAAGATTTAAAACTAATATTCTCCGAGATGTTTTGCTCTAAATAGTTGACAATCTGTTTTAGCTTGTCGTTTTTCGGATAAGGTAGCGCTAAAGGTAACTCGGTCGGCGAGATCTCTGGTAAAATAAGCTTAAAAGCCTTAGCGATTGAAAACTTGGGTTCCTCTTCTGGAAAAATATTCCCATTCCAACGGTTGGTAAACATGATGAGTTCGTTTAATAAATCGCTAACGGGATAGATGTTGATTTTATCAAAAAACGCGGTATCTGTTTCGAATGTTGGAAAATAGAGGTTTCGCATAACTACCTGCGGCCCACTCGGATGTATACTATGCTTGGTGCCTGCAGGAATCCATATATAATGGCGTGCTGGAAGGAAGTAGGACTTCTCGGGAGTTTTTAAGAATACGACACCACCTTCTGTATAGAGAAATTGTCCTTTCTTGTGTGCATGCTCCGTAACGTGATGTTCACCCATTACCGCATGATGACAGTAGATACTTTGCTCAAAAGTGTCTACTTCTGTCATATAATATTTGTCGACATATTCTTTATGCATCCAGCAAAATGTATTTATGAGGTATAAATTTCAAGTTTTTTATTGATAAAAGCAAAAGCTTAGCTTTTGACGAGGGTCAATGTGAGTGAAAACCCACTGATTTTTATGATTTCTATCATGAAGATATGCCGATTTCCTTTGTATATTTACAACATTGCACTTACTTATTCTAAGTTTTTATTAAAATAATGCATTGTTTATTAAGGTTTTAGTGTCGTTTGTCCTGTTCTTGTAGCACCGTTAGTGATTGGTCACTTTTTTTGTTAACCAAATAATTAACTGTCTATTATGGATAATTTTTAAATTAAAATATTGATTAATATTGCCAGGCCTTGACAAAGGGCACCTAATTGTAAAGAAATGTTAGAAAGAATTCGTTTAGAAAGACTAAAAGAAAAAGTAACAACAGCTGAAGAGGCTGTAAAACTGATTGAGGATGGCATGGTTGTCGGATCCAGTGGTTTTACAAAAGCTGGAGATAGTAAAGTCGTTCTTCCAGCATTGGCTGAACGAGCAAAAACAGAAAATATAAAAATTACCCTGATGACCGGCGCGTCATTAGGACATGGTACAGATGGTAAATTAGCGGAAGCAGGTGCTTTGAAAAAGCGTATGCCTTTTCAAGTTGATCCCGTGTTACGTAGCAAAATCAATTCCGGAGAGGTATTATTTATTGATCAACATTTAAGCGAAAGTGCAGAGTTGTTACATAATAAGAACCTACCGGATGTAGACATTGCCGTAATTGAAGTTGCTTATATCGATCGCGATGGCAGTATAGTACCAACGACTTCCGTAGGTAATTCCGTTACATTTGCGGCTTTAGCGAAGAAAGTGATACTGGAAGTGAATACGTCAATTCCGGAGGATGTTTATGGTATTCACGATATCTACCAAGCGGAGGATTACCCTCATCGTAATGTGATCCCAATCGTAGCACCATGGAATAAAATCGGACGGAAGACTATTCCTTTAAACCCAGATAAGGTTGCGGCCATTGTCTTTACCGATAAGCATGACAGCCCCGCGGATATTGCCGAACCAGATGAGAAGACTTCGGCAATCGCTAAACATATCCTGGAGTTTTTTGAAGAGGAGGTTCGTTTAGGCCATTTAACAGATCGTTTACTACCCATCCAAGCAGGAATTGGAAAGGTAGCCAATGCCGTGTTAACGGGTTTCAAACATAGTAATTTCTATGATTTGACGATGTTCTCTGAAGTATTGCAGGATAGCACTTTCGATTTGATTGATGCCGGAAAGTTGAGTTTTGCTTCGGCATCTTCTGTAACGGTATCGGCGGAATGTTACGATCGCGTTTTTGGAAACCTTCAACGTTATCGCGATAAATTTGTTTTACGCCCACAAAATATATCGAATACACCAGGCTTGATCCGTCGTCTGGGAATCATTGCGATCAACACGGCGATAGAATTCGATATCTATGGAAACGTGAATTCAACCCACATCGGTGGTACCAAGATTATGAACGGAATTGGAGGTTCAGGTGACTTTGCCCGAAATGCTTACTTGAGTATTTTTGTAACCCAGGCCGCTTCAAAGGAGAACAAGATTTCGCATATCCTGCCAATGGTGTCCCATACAGACCATACCGAGCACGATGTAGATATTTTAGTAACAGATATCGGTTTAGCAGATTTGAGAGGCTTAGCGCCTCGCGAACGTGCGCAAAAGATTCTCGATAACTGTGTTCATCCAGATTATAAGGAAGAACTTCAGTCTTATTTCGATCGCGCACGCGAAAGAGGAGGACATACACCTCACTTGTTGGAGGAAGCTTTCAGCTGGCATATTCGTTTCAACGAAACAGGTAGCATGAAGAAAGCGTAAAGGATTAATTTTGTGTTTATTTTTTGCAAAGAGAGGCGGCTAAATCAGTCGCCTCTCTTTATTTTATGCTTTTGCATATTTTCGCTTACGCATCCATTGTTGGAATACCGCAAATAGGAAAAGAAGGGCAATTGGAGCAGCTACATTGATAATTTGCCAAAATACTTTATCCGACTTTACCTTGGCCTGATCTAGCAGTCTAAGTTTTACTTCTCTAGCGCGAAGCGCAATAAGGCTTTCATCGAACAACATATAATCGACCAGATTATTTAACAAGGTTTTGTTCGCGAATTGCTGTTGAGTATATCGATCCCATCCTAATGGAAATGGTGATTGATCTGCTTGATTTATTTGGTTAATTAACCAGTCGCCATCCGCTATCACAAACATTTTGGCTTCTTTTGAGACTGAATTCAATTCTTTTTTCTCTGCTATACCTTCAGGAGCTTGCCTATTCTCGTAGAGATACGGAAACTTCCCTTGCAGCATCACCGCAACAGGTACTGGCTTTGACTTAAACTTTGTAGGATCCGGTTGTTCATCCAACATCGCTAATCCAATTTGATTTGGCGGACTTACGGTTTTTATAAAAGGTGACGAAGTTAAAATAACCTCTTTTGTAATGTTTTTGTTCGCTATGGTATCAACCGTGCTTATAAACTCCGTTCGAATTCCATCTAAGTTCTTGACTAAGCTCGATTGGCTGGTAGGGACGAGAATAGGAAAGAAATACCAAGGCGCGAGTTCAATTTGCGGCTGTCCGGAAATGTTACCTACGGTCACCGGAATCTGACTACAGTTTAGATCGGCGATTAAGTCGTAATTGATACGAACTCCATAGGTGAATAGTTGATCATCTAGATTTAATTGTCTGGTTACAAGCGGTTGACTTCCTGATTCCCGGATATGGTCCAGGCTCGCATCAATAGGATCTATAGCCCAAATAACGCGACCTCCATTTCTAACATAATAATCGATCTTATATTTTTCCGCTTCGGAAAACGCTTGTTGTGGCTTGGCAATAACGAGTAATGCAAGTTGATCTAAAGACTTGAAATTGGCGGTATTCAAATTAATGCGTCCAACTTGTCCACTTGCCATTAAAGATTGCATCGCATCATATAACTCGAGGTCACTAGGCTCTCCATGTCCCTCGCTGAAAGCAATATAGGGCGTTTCGCCTCGGTTTAATTTCTTCAGCGCACTCGTCATTGCGTACTCTAAATTCTGAACAGAGTTGTTTAGCACTTGCTCGGGTGCTGCTCCCATTTTTGTTTGCAATAAATTAACGGCAATCTCATTTTCTCCATCGCCGACTAACGCCCAAGGAAATATTGCTTTTTGAGATAATCCACCTTCCGATTTTACATTCAAGTTGGTCGGGTAAAGCCCTCGCTGAATAAGCGCATTGCTGAAATCTTGACGTTCCTTTTCTGTCCCTTCTAGCGGATTAATCACGTTGAAGCTAAGTTTACCATTGCTATAGGAGCGGAGGTTACTGAGTAGCTCTACAGCGCTATTTTTTAATCGGGAAAATCCATTAGGCAGGTCTCCATCTAGGAAAATCGTAACTTGAATAGGTTTCTCTATTTCTTTGACAGTATTTTTACTGGTTTCACTAAGCGTAAAACGCTTATCGGCTGTAAAATCTAGGCGACCCAATAAAGAGGTGATAAAGGGTTGATTCAAGATAAAGGCCAAAATCAAAACACTTAGATATACGGTAAGCGTCTTTTTCGTAGGTGTATATTGTCGATTTAAATGTCCAATGCTAAACATTAAAAAGATAGCACTTAAGGAAATAAAATAGATTAAATCTGCGCCTGTTAATACTCCTCTACTAATATTGAAATAGTGCTCCTGTATTCCGAATGATTTAATTGCATAGGCATATGCGTATAAGGATGCAAATCCACTAATCGCTTCAAACGCATAATAGAAAAAGAAACAAACGAAGATCGCCAATAGGAAGGCGACAATCGGATTTTTACTAACGCTAGAACAGAATATGCTGATCGCTATAAAAGCAATGCCTAGGAAGAGCAAACCAATATAGGATCCTATAATTGCACCGGTGTCAATGTTGCCAATTGGGTTTGCAAGAAAGTAGAGACTTATCGAATAGATGATAGTCGGTAGAATCGCTAATATGAGAATTAATAAGGCTCCGAAGAATTTCCCCAAAATGAGTTGTCGAATGGATATTGGGCGACTTAATAGGAGATCATAGGTGCCATCTGCTTTTTCTCCAGCGATGCTGCGCATGCAGATTGCTGGAATAAGAAATAAGAATACGTAAGGAGCAAGATTGAAGAAGCTATCCAAATTGGCATAACCAGCGTCGAGTATTGCAGTGTCGGGGAATATCCAACATAACAAGCCTGTAATCAACAGGAATAGGGCTATGGCCAAAAATCCTGTGTAGGCGTTGAAGTAATTTGCAATCTCTTTTTTTAGAATACTGTACAAAGGGTCATTAATTTGGTCTCTAAAATAGAAAATTAGACGTTGGTAACAAAAAAGTATTCCTCCTGAGCGGTAGATATCATCAAAAAACGCGAAAGAACTCTACATTCTTTCGCGTTGTATCAATTAAGATTTGACTAGACTAGCGTTTGCCAGGTAAGTATATTTGAAAACCTACGGAAACACCAAGTCCTGATTGTTTGCTTGCAGCATCAATATTGGCTTTGGAATAGTTATATCCAAACATAGCCTCCAAGGCAACAGTCTGCGTGATAAAGTGTGCATAACCTACGTTTGCACCTAAATTTAAAGATACATCACTACCTGCGGAGGAGCCGCCGATCCCTATATCACCTTGTCCGAAGAAACGTCCAGTTGCTGAAGCACCTCCAGGGAAGTAATAGCGAACGAAAGGAGAAATACCGTATCCCCATTCATTGTCAGCATCTTTGATTGATCTAAATCCTAAATTTGCTTGTGCACCAATGGCTAGACCATCGCTAACAAAGTACCCAGCGCGAGGATTAACATTAATATTGAATGATTTCCCTTCAAAGCTATAACCTAAACTCCCCACGGAACCACCAACCATCCAGTTACCTTTTTTAATAGGTGCCATACCGACATCTGCGGATGTCTGCGGCGTGGTTTCAACTTGTACTTGCGCATTGCTGTATGCTATACAGCCAACGGATAGGGCTAGGGTAAGTATTAAATTTTTCATATGCTAAATTGTTTATATCTACTTAACAGATTAGTTAGCAAAATGTTTAAGCATTTGTTAAGAAACAACAAAATTAGACTTCAAATGTAGCGGTTATATAGGGCGGGAGGTTGTGAATTTATTAGGTTTATTGTGCAAAATACGCTGAAGAGCAATCTGCTTCAGGAGCAAGCATTGGATTATTTTAATTAAGAATGTGTAGCTGAATGCTGATAGGCCTAAGAGGTGTGCTGTACGAAAATGTCTTCCATCGATTGTCCGGGAAAGCGTTCAGCGAGTTGTGATTTCTCAATTTGCAGTTGCAGTTGCCCCTTGTTAATAATAATGATTTCATCACAAATGGCTTCCACCTCCTGCATAATATGTGTTGAAAGTAAAACGGTTTTCTCCTTGCCCAACTCTTTGATCAGATTACGTATTTCGATGATTTGATTGGGGTCAAGTCCGGTAGTTGGCTCATCCAGAATAAGAACCTCCGGGTCGTGAATAATCGCTATGGCTAAGCCGACGCGTTGTTTATAACCTTTTGATAGTTGATGTATTTTCTTATGTTGTTCGGCTTTTAATCCGGTTAGTTCGATCACCTCAGCGATGCGTTGCTTTTTATTCTCCAATTGATGTAAGTCGGCTTCAAAATTCAATGCCTCTAATACATACATCTCTAAATAAAGTGGATTGTTTTCTGGGAGATAGCCAATACGCTTTTTAAGGGCCAAGGCTTGATGAGAAACTTCCATACCTAGAACTTTTACCTGGCCTTCGTCAAAAGCGAGAATGCCCGTCAAAATTTTCATACAGGTGGATTTTCCCGCACCATTCGGTCCAAGGAATCCGATAATTTTGTGCGTTCCGGTACGGAAACTAATATGATCTACGGCCTTTTGCTTGCCATAAACTTTTGTTAGATTATTCACCTCAATCGCCATACTATTGGATATACTTGGAACGGATATTTCGTTTTTTTATGTAAAAGTCAAGTGCTTTTGCAGCTTCAAAAGGTCGGTCGGTCGAAAGGATATCTGCGCCTCGATCAATGTACTCTGCATATACTTGATAACCGGCTTTGGCTGCTGCACGATCTAAGTTGCCAATCGTGCCTAGGATCGACTTAATACCATGCAACCGAAGTGCGCTGTACAAAGAAGAGTCAGGTTCGCTGGTTCCAACAAAAGCTACAAGCTTGTTGTCCGGAATATCTAAATTACTTAATCGGGTCAAATCATCGGGTTTCTTAATCGAAGCCGAGATCATTAAATCGGGCGCTAATTTATTAACCAACGCGGCTTGATTTGCGGAGTAAGTGATGATAATAGTATTTGTTTCTGTCTGCGTTTTATGGATGAGGTCGACAACCATGGCATAGGGGACCTCTTTCTTTACATCTAAAGTGTAGATGACAGCATTTTTCCCCCATAGTAGCGCTTGCTCCAGTGTCGGGATGCCATAGCGCGTAATCTTTCCTTCCGAATCTTTTAATCTATATTCTTCAAGCTCCGCATAAGTTTTATTGATTACTTTGCCCTTTCCAGTTGTTGTGCGGTTCAAGGTTTCATCATGCATTAAAACCAGTACTGAATCTTTGGTAATACGAACATCGCACTCAATAATTGCAGGCATTTCTTTCGCTATTTTAGCAAAAGATGCGATGCTGTTTTCAGGATAACCTGGAAAGCCACCACCACGATGTGCACTAACGAGCGGGTAAGATCCTTCAGTGAACGTTAGGAAATCGTAGAATTCCTCGACGGTTTTAATATTAAAACGAGCAGAAACTTTCGGATACATCTCTGCACTATCGGGCGAAGAACCACGAAAACAGCTTGTTGCACCTAGAAAGAGTAGGACAATTAAAGCGAGGTATATCTTAAATTTAGTGTGCATGATCGTTTTGATAGTCTTTTATTATTTCAACGAGTTTTTCTAAAGGCGTATTTATTTGGTCCACGTGGATATGCGCTCTATCGTAAAATGGGGCTCTCTCATCGAGTTTCTCTTCAATAAAGCTAAGTAACTCCTCTCCAGAAAATCCTTTCAATGCAGGGCGCTTATTTATGTCAGATTGGCTTAATCGATTCCATAAAGACTTTGGGCTATGCTTCAAATATAGAACGGTTCCATGATCTATTAACCACTGCATATTATCGAAATAGCAAGGAGTCCCGCCACCGGTTGAAATAATCCCTGTGCGTTCTGCTTGCTCTAGCATCACTTCGCGTTCAAGTTTTCGAAACCCTTCATCTCCGTGTAAGCTAAAGTATTCAGGAATGCTCATGCCGATCTTTTCAACAATCTCATGATCCATATCAATAAATGGAATTGCTAATGCATTCGCCAGTTTCTTTCCCCAGGTTGTCTTTCCACTACCCATGAAGCCAATTAGAAATATCGGTTTACCCATTATTGTATTTTATCAAAATAGTTTTTGACTAATTCCTCTTTCGAAGGGAAATTATATGGAGACCATTTTTTAATCACTACGCCGTTCAACATCAGCATCACGCCAGGGTTCGATCTAACCATACTTTTCAGGGGAACAGCATCCACATAAAACGTCTCCAATACTAAGTCCATCTGATCATTCAAATAATTGACGTCTTCTGCAGAAGAAGCCGTAGCTAGTATAGCGCGAATATTATAGTCTTCCGACAATTCGCGAATGGTCGTGTTAATTTTATCCAGCGCTTTAAAATCAAACGGTGTGAGCTGAGTTAAATCTTTGCTGACAACAATGAAATTATAGTATGGATTACTAATTACCTCATCTGTACGGTCTGTACCTTCCATATCAGTAATGATTAAATCTGGAATAGGTAATTCAAAACCCTTTTTGATAAGTTTGCTTTCTGGGTCTCCAATCACTTCTAAGTTTTCATCTTCCCATAGCTTATCGCCTAAATATTCTTTGTCGGTGACTTTTTTAATCTCGCCAGTCGTTTTATTTTTTAATTGGTAGATATGTTCATAAACATCGGGTTCTGCACCTTCCGGAATCTTGCGTAATTCTACGATGTTATTACCCTCTTTATAAGGTAAGAAGTCGATGAAGGGAAGGAAATACAAGGTGTAAATACCTATTCCAAAAGAGCCGATGATAATAAACAACGTCAACAAATTTCTCGTGAATAAACTCGCGATAAAAGGTTTGATGCGGTCTCTGAAGATGAAAATAGGGATAATTAGCGCCAATAACACTAAGTCTTTTATGAAAGACTGCCAAGGTGTCAATGGGATCGCATCTCCAAAACAACCACAGGATTTTACGACTTCAAAAAACGCCGAATAGAAGGTTAAGAATGTGAAGAAGATGATTAAAAGTAATAAGCCCCAAGCAACTTTCTTGGCAGCAATACCCAATATGAGAAGTGCTCCAAGTATAATTTCTAACGCACAAAGGAAAATTGCGATCCATTGTGCATAGTCATTTAGAAGATTGAGTCCAAAGACATGGAAATACTCTTGAAGTTTATAGCCAAATCCTAAAGGATCATTGGCCTTTATTAACCCGGAGAAAATAAATAAGACCCCGACAATGAGTCGAGGTATCCAAAGCCATAAATGTGGTTTTTCTTTTTTCTGCGTACTGAAAGTGCTTGTATATGTCATTATGCTGCTTTTTCTGCTAACCCTAATTTAATTAATGCGAAGACTGCATAGTTTAGCATATCTTGGTAATTGGCGTTTAAACCTTCAGATACGAGGGTCGCACCGTTATTGTCTTCAATTTGTTTCACACGATGTAATTTCGTCAAGATCATATCTGTTAACGAAGAAATACGCATGTCGCGCCATGCTTCCCCGTAATCATGATTCTTAGCTAACATTAAATCACGTGTTTCCGTCACTTTTTCAGCATACTTTGCTTCTACCAAAGAAGCGTCTAAATTATCCTCTCCCTCTTCGCCAAACTCTAATTGCATCATAGCGATAACGCAATAATTCACTATACCAATATATTCATCGATCACACCCTCACCAACCTTAGAAACCTTCTTCACTTCCAGCGTACGAATACGTTGTGCTTTGATATAAAGCTGATCGGTAATCGATGTTAAACGCATAATACGCCAGGCTGTTCCATAATCTTTTGTCTTTTTGATAAATAAATCTTGACATTGAGCTATGACGCAGTTGTATTCAGATAGGGTATCCATAGAAATTTTCGTTCGTTTTGATGCTATTTTTCACAAATATAACGAGAAATAACTAGACCTAATGGTCAGTGTAGTGTACATTTTTCCCTTTCGTAGCGATTTTATTCACTTTTCCACTACCTTTGAATTATGCCGCTGCATCAAATTAAACGTCAGGACTACCTAAACCTAGTCTTGTCCGCAGGGCGCAGGTATTGAAGCGTTTCGTCTAGGGATGATTCGGTCAAGGTGATTAAATAATCTACAATGGAAATTAAGAGTCCAGAAATTAGAGAGGTACATATTATCCGCTACATCCAGCCATTTCGTGAAGGAGGGTCACTCCCTGGCCTAGTCGATGCCGACGATGGATTCAGCTATGTCATTAAGTTTCGAGGAGCGGGGCAAGGAAAGAAAGCCTTGGTGGCCGAGTTCATCGGTGCTGAGCTTGCTCGAATGATTGGTCTACGCGTACCAGAAATGGTATTCGCACATTTAGATGTGGGATTTGGACGCACGGAACCGGATGAAGAAATACAAGATTTATTAAAGTTTTCAGAAGGGAAGAACTTGGGCGTTCACTATTTGAACGGCTCCATCACCTTCGATGCCAATGTGGATACGATTGCGGCCGAAGAAGCTTCTAAAATTGTTTGGCTAGATGCCCTATTAATGAATGTAGATCGCACAGCGAAAAACACGAATATGTTAGTTTGGCATAAAGAATTATGGATGATAGACTATGGAGCCGCATTATATTTTCACCATAGTTGGGATAATTGGGAAGAGCAAACGTCGAAGCCGTTTGTACAGATAAGAGATCATGTGCTTCTGAAACAAGCAACAGAAGTAGCACGTATAAACGAAGAATACAAAGGTTTATTTACGCGGGCTAATGTAGCGAAAGTCTTAGCGGCTATTCCAGATGAATGGTTAATCGATGAAGTCAGATCACTTTCTGCCGACGATGCACGTGCTGTTTATGTCGAATTTATTGCTCGACGCGCCGAAGAATCAGAAGTTTTTGTAAATCAAATTCAAAATGCACGATAGAACCCTATACGAATATGCCGTTGTGCGATTGGTTCCTCGTGTGGAACGGGAAGAATTCTTAAATATTGGCGTATTGTTGTACTGCCGAAAGCAGCGCTATGCCGAAATTCTATATCATGTTGACGAGGAACGATGTTGTCATCTGGCAAAGGATATTGACTATACGCAAATAAACGCTCATCTAGAATCCATGCGTGCCGTGTGTCAAGGTTTGAAAGAGGGCGGAAGCCTCGCACAACTTGATCAAACTGAACGGTTTCGTTGGTTAACAGCTTATCGAAGCACACTGATCCAGTGCTCTGCTGTTCATCCTGGATTATGTATAGATGCAGCGACAACACATCAAGAATTATTCGAAAAATTAGTGCTATAAACCTAAATTAGCGGGAGAACGCATGACTATGAAAATGAATGAATTTTACGAGCATATCTTTCAAAAACAACAAGCCGTTCAAGATATGCCGAGCAATAAACAAATCGCACAATGGGCAATTGCTTTAATGCACCTATTATTTCCTGAGCGAAACTCGCATACCTATCATGAACAAGCCGACGTTGAAGCTGCGTTTCAAGTTTCTGAAGCAGAATTATATCAGCTATTGTTAAAAACCAAAGCCTGTTCAGAATGCGATGTCAAGAAAGTCGCCCAGCGTTTTTTTGAGAATCTACCGACCATTTACCAGGTTATGCTGACCGATGCGCAAGCCATTCTCGATGGGGATCCTGCGGCAAAGAGCTTGAATGAAGTAATCCGAACTTACCCTGGATTCTTAGCCATCTGCATCTACCGAGTTGCACACGAGTTGTTAATTCAAGGAATCCCTTTAATTCCACGTATTCTCACAGAATATGCCCATTCAAAGACGGGTATAGACATACATCCCGGAGCTCGTATAGCAGAGTATTTGCATATAGATCATGGTACAGGTGTGGTAATCGGCGAAACTTGTATTATCGGGAAGCATGTAAAACTATATCAAGGTGTGACCTTAGGTGCGCTGAGTGTGGATAAGAGTTTATCCGATACCCAAAGGCATCCAATAATAGAAGATCATGTAATCATCTATGCAGGAGCAACAATACTGGGTGGTGAGACAATCGTAGGCCATCATTCGATCATTGGGGGTAACGTGTGGTTAACGGCGAGTGTCGCGCCTTATACAACTGTTTATCATCAACCGAATTCTAAATTTTATGACTCTAAACCTTTAGCATAATGGGAAATATTATAGCAACAATTGGAAATACACCTTTGGTAGAGATTACTCGTTTTCACAGTAACCCAAAAGTGAAAATTTATGCAAAACTAGAGGGTAATAATCCAGGAGGCTCCGTAAAGGATCGTGCAGCATTAAATATGATTCGCTCTGCAATGGAGCGTGGCGAAATTACGAAAGATACCAAGCTTATTGAAGCTACTAGTGGTAATACGGGTATTGCTTTAGCAATGATTGCCAGTATGTTTGGCGTTTCCATGGAACTCGTTATGCCTTCGACATCAACGCGCGAAAGGACTTTAACGATGGAAGCCTTTGGTGCAAAAGTAACCTTATTGGAATCCATGGAGATTTGCCGTGATTATGCGGAGGAAAAAGCGGCAACTGGAGAATATTTCATTCTTAATCAGTTTGCAAATCCAGATAACTACGAAGCACATATAAAAACTACTGCCCCAGAGATATGGCGCGATACGAATGGTCAAATCACTCATTTTGTGAGTGCCATGGGGACTACCGGGACTATTATGGGCTGCTCGATGTTCTTAAAAGAACAGAATCCGGATATTCAAATTGTGGGATGTCAACCGACAGAAGAGTCTTCCATTCCTGGTATTCGACGTTGGCCTGCAGCGTACTTGCCTAAAATATTCGATGCATCACGTGTAGACCGTGTAATAGACATTGCACAAACGGATGCAACAGCGAAAGCAAGAGAACTTGCCCGAAAAGAAGGTGTATTTGCCGGTATGAGTTCAGGCGGCGCATTTCACGCTGCTTTACAGATCGCAAATGAAATTGAAGAAGGCGTTATTGTTTTTATCGTTTGTGATCGCGGAGATCGTTATCTAAGCTCCGACCTATTCGGATAGGACATCCTTATTTCGAATCATTATTATATATGGTAATCAGTATACTTGACCTTAGAAATAAAACCTAGTATACTGATTGTTTTGAATTCACTGCTATGCGATGCCGAATTCTACCTCGCATCTAATGACCAAATCTCATAGATAGGGTCGCCTTTGGAAGATTTGCCCGAATGATGCCAATCTTTTTCCTTCAACTCGCCTTTAAATTCTAGCTTAGCCCCAACGCGATTATTGTCTCTTGAGAAGAATACAATATTTTCCACATAGTGGCCATCCTTAAACGAATATCGACCTCCACCAGTACCATAAAAACCACGCTCAGCAGGATTAATCGCTATCCACTGGAAGTATCCGTCGACTAATAACTTGATAGTTTTACGATCTCCTCGAGCGATTGTTGCTAGTTTGTTTTCTTGTTGCCGACCAGTAATCCGCCAGAGGCCGTCTAGCGCTTGATGATTTGCGCTTTGTTTTTGAAATAGCAAATCTCCAATTTGTACCTCCGAGCCTACGTTTTTTAATTCTAAATTTTTACGCGTTCCAACATCTGAAGGGTTCGCATCACTGAATTCTACCTGAACGATCAAACGCTCGTCGCTTATCGTATAAGGACCTCCCCATGTGGAAAGGTATTTATTGTCTTCAAATTTGATATAAGACGAGTAGCCGTCAACTAATAAAATCAAATGATTGGTTTGACCATCTTTCGCCAAGTAGGCGCCATTGGTGGCGCTCGTTTCTTGAGCGGATACTGCTGTCGTTAGAAAGAAAGTAAGCAGAATGGAAAATAATCTTTTCATACCGTATGTCATTTTGGTTATCCCTGAATATAATTAAAACTAGCTAACAATCAAATTGTTCAGGCGTATTTTCATTTTTGTGACTTTGATATTCGTCATGGGATTGACAGTCTTGAGGAAGCGCAAGGTGTCTCTTGGAGAAAATCGTTAAATTTGCCACTAATTAATACTGTTACGTTTGCGACACTTTAGGCTATATTATCTTTTCACTTTGCTATCGATTTTGGCTATCCATCCTTTATTTGCTCAAAGTGATTCCATTCCAACGAAGACTTTCGACAGTCTTTATTTTAAAGATCCCGCTTTTATCAAGGACACATTGACTTGGGAGTTACAACCTAAGAGAGAGAAGAAATTTTGGAGGGCGGGGGCAGAGTGGTTTTTAGCACAGGCTCTCCCGGCATCGTTCAATAGATTTATTACAAGAGACCCGTATTCTTATATTTCCTTTCAGAATTTTATTGATCACCAGCGCCTGAGTGCTTGGGACTGGGATGACAATCAATTTACCACAAACCAAATTGACCATCCCTTTCATGGACAGATATATTTTAATGCTTTTCGAAGCAATGGATATAATTTCTACCAATCGAGTATCGCGACCTTGGCCGGTAGTTATATTTGGGAGACTGCTGGAGAGACCCAACATCCTTCCATCAACGACCTCGTTAATACAACCTTTGGTGGTATTTTACTAGGCGAGATGATGCATCGTGTTTCTCGTAATATCCTAGCTCGGAATAAGCAACATCACAATCGCATTGGGAATGAGTTGGTCGCTACGCTTGTAAATCCTGTAAGTGGCTTAAATCGATTTTTAGATGGGAAATGGGGGAAAGCAGTGGAAGATTATTACTTAGTGGATTCCTCAGTAATTACAGCAGAAGTCGATCTAGGCTTTCGACGCTTTGATGCAAAGGAGGGGGATTTCATCGCGAAGGGAAAAAATGCATTCTACGGCAGACTTCGGTTTCAGTACGCTAACGGAGACCATAATTATAAACGTCCATTTGATCAGTTTTCCGTGAACTTGGAGTTGGGCAATGGAGATAGTTCGTTTATCAATGCCGTAAACGTACATGCCTTATTATATGGTGCAAAGTTTTTTAAATCACAGAAGGGGGATCATTATGGAACCCTGAATGCACATTATGATTTCTACAACAACGATGCTTTTTTCTATGGTGCCCAAAGCATTAACTACAACTGGCTTTCCGAATTTCGGTATAAAAAGAACAATCGATTAAACTTAAGTGTAGGGGCAGGGGCAGTAGTGCTTGCTGCGGTCCCGGATCCGTATTTGTTGTATGGTGCGAGTCGAAACTATAACTACGGGCCGGGGGCATCTTATCGTTTTAAGGGCGAATTGAGTTTACTGAATCGGATTTTACTGAGCGCAGACTATAATGGTGGGGTGTTCTTCACGATTTCAGGGAACGACTCGTATTATATCCTCCACGGATTAACTGTTGAAGGTAGTCTGCGCCTTTATAAACGCTGGTCCATAAATCTGAGTTCAGGTTATTTTAACTTACAAGGACACTTTAAAGACGATAAGTATCCAGACTTTCATCGCGAGTATCCTTACGGACGACTGTCTTTAGGTTATAATATCTTCTTTTAAGTCAATCAGACAGCGATTTTAAGATTTTTTGGGGCCAGGTGGGAATTTGGCTGAGAACTATATGTTTTTTGTGGTAGCCTGGCATGCGTTAACCTTCGACGCCAGCAAGAAAGTAGGATTCGCGCCCTGATAGATTGCTGCTGTATCGAGGGCCTTTTCATTGGATATTTTAGGGGACTGCTTCGTACCTTAGGCCTTCATTAACCCAATTGTTTTGAAGATGGTACGTTGATACTAGGTCGCGGAGACTAAAGGGATAAAAAAAAAGGTTAACAGTCTCCTGTTAACCTCTTATATTACTAATTCTTAATTCTTCTATTTTTCTAGTTTTTCGAATTTATCGAAATCAATCTT
>JBEBRI010000081.1:0-17137 GCA_040394915.1 Sphingobacterium sp. | reverse complement strand
AATTTCAAGTTTTCTATTTTTTATTTAATTCTTTATCTTTGCAGTCTCGAACTAGCACCTATTTTAATATTAGTTAGAGCACTTAGTAAATAAGAAAGAATTTATGCAGATTGATGTTGAAAGATCCAAGAAAGTAAAGAGCATCCTTGTTACTTTACCAAAACCTGAAAATGATAAATCTCCCTACTTCACCTTAGCTGAGAAATACAATCTTCGACTGGATTTCAGAGGATTCATTCATGTTGAAGGCGTTCCAGCAAAAGATGTACGAAAAGATAAGGTTAATTTTTCGGACCATACGGCAGTTATTTTTACGAGTAAAAATGCTGTAGATCACTTCTTTAGGGTCTGCGAAGAGATGCGTTTTGAAGTATCCGCGGAAATGAAATATTTCTGTATCTCTGAAACGATTGCGCTCTACTTACAAAAGTATATTCAATATCGTAAGCGCAAGATATTCTTTGGAAAGCAAACAGCAAAGGATCTTGAAGATGTATTGAAAAAGCATAATAAAGAGAAATTCTTATTTCCATGTTCGGATGTGGCGAATGAAGAAACGCAACGTTGGTTACAGGAAAACGGCTATGACTTTACGCCGGCCGTGTTATTTAGGACGGTAATAAGTGATATTAAGGATTTGAAGGATGTATTTTACGATATTATCGTTTTCTTTAGTCCTTCGAGCGTTCAGTCCTTATATGAAAACTTTCCTGATTTCGTTCAGAACAACACGCGAATTGCGGCATTCGGTTCCAGTACACAACAAGCATTATTGGAGCATGACCTGATTCTTGATATACCAGCCCCTACGCCAAACGCGCCGAGTATGACGATGGCAATTGAGCAGTATATTAAGATGGTGAACAAATAAGCAACCTTGCTATTAAATGCGATGAATCGCATATCGATCATAAAAGATTATTAAAAGCCTCCAGCGAAATAGCTGGAGGCTTTTTCTTTGAAAAGGCTAAAAAAGGTACTGCTCAACTCGGAATACTATTTATGTATTTTCTGTGACAAAACCGACCTTTTAACGCATCGTATCTTCTTTTTTTATTATTTCTCGATATCTCTTTTTAGATCGAATAATTGTATAAACATTCCGCTACAATATGTTGTTTTATTGAGGATATTAGTTGATTTTTAGGCGAATCGGTTTAATTTTGCTGGGAATCATATGATTAATTATTTGGGTCTCCAAATCAATAAAATGGAAAAAGAATTGGATTTTTCTTGTTTAATAAGATTCCATTTAAGATTTTTGGCTTTCGTGATAGCGATACTATCCAAATCTTCATTACTGAAATTTATATTGAATAATACTATATAATGATATTTAAACCTTTCAAACGCCTATTCCAGGTTGCATTATTTTTAACGGCTGCACTCACTGGATGTAATAGACCAGATAGCTCTGGCGAATTGGTTGGTACACGTTTAAACCGGTTGAAAGAAAATAAAACACCATATGGTATGGTACTGATCCCAGGAGGTACTTTCATTATGGGGCAGTCTGATGAAGATATTACTTTTTCGCAAACTTCGCAGAACAGACAGGTAACCATTGCTCCATTTTATATGGATGAAACGGAAATTTCGAACAGTGAATACCGTCAATTTGTCAATTGGGTGCGTGATTCCATTCTGATTTATAATTATTTAAACGATCCATCTTATTTTGTCAACTCCCAAAATGGCGAGGCTCGACATATTGATTGGGAGAAGGTACGGAAAAATTCGCCTTGGAATGCGCAATCGCAAGAGCAGCAAGATCGCTTGAACAATATGTATTACCAAGGTGAGGATAAAATCTTCGGAAAAAGTGAACTCGATGTTCGTCAGTTGACTTATCATTACGAATGGTACGATCTGCGAGCAGCGGTTGCTGCGAAAAATGATCGCACAAAGAAACGTTCGGATTTCATCTTACGAGATACCATGTTAATCTATCCGGATACAACGGTTTGGTTAACGGATTTCTCTTATGCACAAAATGAGCCTTTAGTGGAAAGTTATTTCTCACATGCGTCTTACGACGAGTATCCAGTTGTAGGGGTGACATGGAGACAAGCTCAAGCATTTAATACGTGGAGAACCTTATTATTCAATAACCATGCTGGGAATGCGCGTCGTGAAGAGCGTGCACCGTATCAATTGCCTTCCGAGGCACAATGGGAATACGCTGCCCGAGGTGGGAAAATTGGAACACAATTTCCTTGGGGTGGACCTACCGCTCGGAATGCGAAAGGTTGTTTAATGGCGAACTTTAAACCCGGACGCGGTAATTATATCGATGATGGCGCGGCTTATACAGCTCCGGTATACTCTTATTTTCCGAACGACTATGGCTTATACAACATGGCGGGGAACGTGGCAGAGTGGACGCAGTCAAGTTATAATGAATCGGCCTATTCCTTTGTACAAGATATGAACCCAACCTATACGTATCATGCCTCGCCTTCAGATCACGAGACGATGAAAAGAAAAGTTATTCGTGGCGGCTCCTGGAAGGATGTTGGGTATTTCTTACAAAACTCCACGCGTCAGTATGAATATCAAGATACGGCGAAAGCTTATTTAGGTTTCAGAACTGTATTAGCCTATAAAGGCGTTTTAAGCAGATAAATAAAACATCAAAACTAACTACATAAACTACTAACAATTTAAACGATGGCAAGAAAGAAAAGATTCGGATTCGGTATTAACACACTTATCAACTGGGGCGCTTCAGTCGTGATTATTGGACTGATGTTCAAAATTCTTCATTTCAAGGGTGGGGAATGGATGATTGGCGTAGGCTTGGCCGTAGAAGCTGTATTATTCTTTATCATGGGCTTTTTATCTGCCGAAGAGGATGTGGATTGGACGCGCGTTTATCCAGAGTTAGACGAAGATTTTAAAGGTGAATTGCCAACGCGTAGTGTACAACAGGTGCAAGTAGCACAACCTGCCGCAATTGGTAATACAGCGGCATTGGATAAATTGTTGCAAGATGCAAAAATTGATGAAAACCTCATCGGGAATTTGGGTGATGGGCTTCGCTCGTTTGGGGATAAGGTTGCTGCGATTTCTAAAGTAGCAGACACCGCTACTGCGACGAATCAATTTGCCGATAAATTAAATGCTGCCGCTACAGGGGCATCGCAATTAAGTCATGCTTTTGAGCGTGCTGCAGCAGATTTGCAAACCTTTAATGAGTCTGCAACAGATATGCAACAATTTAAAGAGCAAGTGAATACGTTCAATAAGAACTTAACATCGTTGAATTCCATCTACGGAGGTATGCTTTCTGCCATGAACCCTGCATCTGGTAACAGATCATAATAAGTATAAACTAGATTTTTAACCATTTAAAAAAATAGCATACTGACTTATGGCAGGTAGAAAAGAAACACCAAGGCAGAAGATGATCGGAATCTTATATTTAGTTCTACTAGGTTTAGTAGCATTAAATGTAAGTGATTCGTTGTTGGATGCTTTTAAGAATTTAGGTGATAGTTTAAAAACTTCGACCGAAAATACACAGACTGGTATTGATAATATGTTCCTTTCTTTCCGGGAGACGAAAATGAAAGAGAACCCTGAACGTGCAAAGCCACTTTTAGATAAGGCGGAACAAGCGCAGAAGCTTGTGGCTAACCTAACGAATAAGCTCACGGAATATAATCGATTATTTACAGAAGAGGGCGGAGGCTTAGAGGAAAGCACTGGCGATGTAAGCAAGCGTAGTAATGTCGATATCGCACCGAGATTGATGATCAATCAAGGTCGTGGAAAAGAGTTACGGGAATTAATCAATAAGACAGCTGCGGAATTGAAGAAGCTTACCAACAATGAGGTAAATTTTGCCTTATCCGCTGAAGATCCAAAAGCGAGAGGCGGTGTTAAGAAAAGCTGGGAAGAGGCCAATTTTGGTGACGGTATTCCATTGACGGCGGCGATAACAGCTTTAGAGAAAATCAATGCGGACGCTAAGAATGCTGAATCTGCTGTCGTAAAACATATTTTCGGAAAGATGGATCAAGCGGTGGTTAACTTAGATCGCTTTGCTGCAGTAGCCGTGGCGCCAACCTCTTATTTGATACAGGGACAGCCTTATACGGCAAAAGTTTTCTTAACCGCATACGATTCTAAATCGACTCCACAGATTTCTGTAAATGGAAGTCCATTACAGGTTGTTGATGGACAAGGTATGTATTCTGTAAACACTTCGTCAGAAGGTGTATTTAGTTGGAAGGGTTTAGTGCGTGTTCAACAAACAGATGGTACTGTAAAGACATATGAGACTGAGCCAATCTCTTATCAAGTTGCGCGACCTTCTGCGGTTGTGTCTCCTGATAAAATGAATGTATTGTACATTGGTGTTGATAACCCTATTTCAGTTTCTGCGCCAGGTATCGCTCGTGAGAATCTTATTGTTTCGGGCTCTGGAGTTTCTATCTCCGGTTCGGGAGGTAAATATAATGCTCGGGTTTCTTCAACAGGCGAAGCAACCGTAAATGTTTCCGCAAAGATTGGTGATAAGACGCAACAGTTAAGTAGCACCAAGTTCCGGGTGAAACGTATTCCGAAACCTACAGCACGTGTTGCGGGTAAAACAGGGGGTAGAATTTCTACGGCACAACTACGTGGACAAAATGTTGTGGCTGCTTCGTTAGATAATTTCGAATTTGATGCGAAGTTTAGCATCTCTAAATTCAATATGTATATCGCAAAACCGCGTGTAGATCCTATTGGACCTTACTCAACGAGTGGAGCAACATTTAGCGGCCAAATGAAAACTGGTCTTTCTGGAGTAACTAGTGGATCGGTGGTGATGATCTACGATATCGTTGGGGTGGGTCCTGACGGTGTTGCTCAAAACTTGGATCCGATTACTTTCCAAGTGACCAATTAATCAATATAGATGATTCGTATCATGAAAAAGATAATATTAGCAGCAACCGTATTTTTTTCCTTGCAGGCCTCCGCTCAGCAAGAGAACCTGAATAATAGTATTGATCCTATTCAGGCAATTGATACCTTGCCTCCAGTCGACGGCTATGTCGTGAAATCGGATTTTGAAAATCGGAAGGTGGTGCCATATGCTAATATTCGTCAAACGGATATTGTATTTTCTAAGCGTGTATGGCGCGAAATGGACCTGCGTGAGAAGATGAATCAAGCGTTCGCTTCCCCGAAGTCCAGTTTGATTAATATTCTCTTAGAAGCGATTCAAGCGGGTAAACTAAGAGCATATGATCCGACGCCGACGAAAGATGATCCAAACGGTGATTCTTTCAAAACGCGTTTAGCGCCCGATCAAGTGATGGCACGTTTTGGTGGCGATTCCATCCTGGTAGAAGAATTCTATGAGAATAATGAAGTTGTTGGCTCAAGTTATCAATCACGTGACTTTGATGCTACACAGGTTGTCAAATTCCGTATTAAAGAAGATTGGATTTTTGATAAGCAACGATCAGTTTTCGAAGCACGTATTGTAGGGATTGCGCCATTAATCGTACCGCAAATTCCTGGAGCATCGGATATCACGATGCCGATAAGCGGAGCGGAAAGCAATAGTGCTGCTAATACAGCAGCGGACCCATTTGATCCATTTGCGGTGCCTGCACAGAATAATACTGAAACAACAACGAACGCGGCTACACAAACAGATGTTGCGTTACCTCCAGTTGGAGAGGCAACTTTCACACCGTCGATCGACGCGACACCCGCATTTTGGGTGTACTTCCCAGAAGCTCGCCATGTGCTTGTGAATAAAGAAGTAATGAATAGACACAACGATGCAACGGGACTTAGCTATGATGATATTTTTATCAAACGTATGTTTACGAGTTACATCGTCAAGCAGTCGAATCCTGAGGATTTACGCATCAAAGATTATATCGCAGATGACATGGAGCTCCTGTTTGAATCGGAAAGAATAAAAAAGTCGCTGATGGACTACGAGCAAGATCTTTGGTCCTACTAAGAATCTGACGGTTATCATTTTTTAGGAAAATATTTCTACATAATTTGCCGGAAAATCGCGGTAAAAATGTTAATTGCGATACTTTGGAAATATTTATTGTAGAAATATTTTTTTTATGTTTGTACTAATACGTAAATGGTAAGCTTGTGAAATTAAAACCTGTAAATAGTATCTCTGGGATTGCTCCAAATGACTTTGTAAAAGATTATTTGAACAAGAGTCAGCCGGTTATCATCAAGGATTTCGTAAGCAAGGATAGCCCTTGTTGGACCAAATGGAGCTATGATTATTTCAAAGAAATAGCTGGCAACGAGCAAATCGATGTATATGGACGCGAGGAAGAGTCTCAAAATCATGCTGCGAGTCCTCCAGTCGGTCGAATGAGCTTTGGCCAATACTTGGACACCATTAGCAAAGAACCTACTGAATTACGTTTGTTTTTGTTCAACTTGATGAAATTGAGACCTGAACTTAAGAAGGACGTTATCTTCAATGACGTAACGGGAGGCAAGGTTTTGCAATGGTTACCCTATATGTTCTTTGGAGGGGAAGGGTCTGCAACGCGTAATCACTTCGATATTGATATGTCGCACGTCTTTATTACACAATTTCAGGGTAAAAAGCGTATTTGGTTGTTCCCAAATGATCAATCGGACCTCATGTATAAGTTGCCTTACAACTTTCATAGCATTGCAAATTTGAAGAAAAGCAATGTGTCAGACTATCCAGGTATTGAATACTTAGATGGCTATGAGGCGCTAATTGGTCCTGGCGATACGTTATATATGCCAGCGGGTTGGTGGCATTATATTCAATACGAAACAGAAGGCTATTCGATTTCGGTACGTGCTCTAGCAAACTCATTTGCAGAAAAATTAAAAGGCGCAAGGAATCTTTTTGTAACGCGTCATTTTGACGATACTATGCGTAAAATATTTAAAGACAAATGGTTAGATTATAAAATTAAAACCGCGCAATCACGAGCAAATCGTGCTATTAAGAAAATTAAAAAATAACCAAAGAGGCTGTCATCGGGACAGCCTCTTTGGTTATTCGGGCGTTTCAAATCCATATTTTTTATAAATGGCTCTTGCTTGTGTTGATTGCATAAAATTTAAGAAGTCAGATGCTGCCGTTGGTCTTGGCGCATTCTTCAAACTTGCGATTTGGTAATGTGCTTTCACATTATCCTGATCTGGGATTTGAACTTCATCAACGGGATGATTTATTAATCGCTGAAAAACGACTTCAGACGACCATACCGGTGCAGCGTCCGCTTGCTGATAGAGAATACGCATTGGACTTTCTCGGTGATGAATCTTCGTTAAATATGTCATGCCATCGCTAACCTTAGTTTCCATGATCGTTCGTTCGAGTTGCTTTCCGCCAACTCTATTATATACAGACACAATTTGATTTCCTACACCTTCCCAGGCCGGATTGGGCATTGCCACTCGCAAATTTGGCTTCGCTAGATCGGTGATCCCCCTAACATTAGCTGGATTTCCCGCAGGAACCATAATCGTCAGTTTATTGTATGCGTAAGTCTCAATCTTTTCGAAATGATGTTTCATGCTTTGAACTCGGTTCTTTCCGGCGGCATACACATCGGGTTTGTGGGTAATTCGAAGATTTCCAACTGTAATTGATCCCCCTTCAATTTGTTTTGCAAGAATACCGGGAGGTAAAGTTTCGACGAAAATTCGCTCATAGGCCGGATATTGTTTTTGAAATTCTTGAATCAATTCCGGAATACACATAAATTGGTTGCCTGCAAAAAATACCACTAATTGTGGATCGACAATATCGCCATATAAATCAGGAACATTATCAATACCTGGAACCGTGAAATTGACCGCCGCTTGAGGAGATGGATTCCATGGGGGATCAAATCGATGTTCTTGCGCAAAGGCAATTTGATTAACAGCAAGTGTGCTGAACATAATCAAGGCCCTCCTTCTAATCAATTTTTGTTTCATTCTGTTAGGGCTTTATGATAGTCCAACCTTCTGCCCCGCGAATAAGCAATTCTCCGTTTCCACTAGGTACATAACCAATAAATGGAAACAGCTGATCTTTTGTTAGATGGCGCTCAACTAAGGAGTTGCTACATTGTGCCACGCGAACGCCCTTTTGAATCAAGTCTTTAATCTGTTCTTCGAAAATGGATGTTTTTAATAAAGCTTCAGTTCCTCCCGAAAAGGTTATCAACTCCACTTCCACTTTCCCATGGAGCCTGGGATCGTTTAAAAGATTGTTAATGTTTCGAATGGCCTTTTTAATGATGTCAGGATTATTGCTGTCTAATTGATAGATTGCTTTATAATGTGATTTGTGCGCTTGGGCACCGGTATATTGCGCATTTTCCTTCAATTTCAAGGGTAAATCTTTGCTCTCTTGTGCATACAGGCTTAGCCCAGTAAGTAGTGTACAGCCTAGTACAATTAGTTTTTTCATATGTTTAAAAATTAAATGGTCCATATTTATGTTGAGCCAAGGGAATCTGATCCGCGAAAGGCGGATAAGCAGCATCCTTCGGTTTTTGGCTTAGAATAGGGTAATCTTGTTCCTTATTCGATTTAATTGGGCGATCGAAGGAATTGATGTAGGCAGCAACATCAAAGGCTTCCTCGTCGCTTAAAATGGGTTCCTTTGGATTCACACCTAGGGGCATATTGCCTTTGATAAATTTTGCGGCTGTAATTACTCGAGCCATGCCTGCGCCGTCATTGAAAGAATCATCGCCCCATAAGGGAGGGTAAATATAACCTGCTGCTAAATTGTCTGGATTTTTTGCTAAGCCCTTCCCATTCTGTTGATGGCAATTGACACACTGTTGTTGAAATACGAGTTCTCCATGTGTCAGATCCGCTTTGCGGTCGGGGATTTTTAGCTCAACAAATCCTTGCCCTTCAATTCGTTTTCCAATTTTTACATCGGTGCTGAGATGTTTAATATAACTAACTATAGCAAGCATTTCTCTGCTTTCAACCGGGAGTCTCTGCCCATTCATGCTGCGTTCGAAACAGCCGTTAATGCGGTCTTCAAGGGTTCCAACCTTGCCATCGCGCCCGCTGTATACGGGGAACAGCGCACTTAAGCCGATATATGGAGCGGCATAAGCTTTGGTTCCCGCGTTGAGATGACAAGACGCACATGCGAGTCGATTGCCCGTAAACGTTGCAACAAGTGGGGCATCGGGTCCGAGGTACTTATTAGTCTCTCGTATAAGTTGTTCGCCATAGGCTGCCATTTTTCCTTCCTCATTATTCGGAAAAGGGAGAGATTTAAACTCATCAACCGAGCTTATAGATTTCAAGTCATTACTTTCTTTCTCGCTGATATTTGAAATTGCTTGGACTTTATGTGCAGAAAAGATGGGTATAAGAAAAATGAATACAGTCAACAGAAGGAAAAGGATAGCCAATACTTTCGTTAATCGACTAAGGCGATTGACGTCTCGAAGAATACTATTCGACAGGTTGTTTTTGTTTTCCATGGAAGCAAACTTAAAAGACTTTCCATTACGACTAAAACGGTATCCTGTTATATCGTATAACCTTTAGTTATGGAAGCGAGCGAGCTCGTTTTTTAGATATCGAAGGAATTGCTTGGATAAGTCGGATACTTCTCCATGTAAGTGCACTAAGTAGAGTTGCCTATTGATAGCTAATTGATCAATAACAATCTCTGTGAATTTACCGCTTTCGATTTCTTCCTTTACAGCATACTTTGATAATATTCCGATGGCGTTCTTGAATTGGATATATTGTTTAATTGACTCAGAGCTAGACATTTCAACGCGATTGGCCAGGTTCTTTCCATCAATTCCTAAAGATTTGAAATGTTGAAAAACAATATCATTTGTTCCCGATCCTGATTCTCGAAAAACAAGTTCTTCCTTGCTAAAGTCGGCAATGGTTAGTTCATTTTTTTTGAATATTGGATGCTTATTTCTGGCTATAAAAATCAGTTGATCGTCTAATATTTTCGTATACTTTAATGATTTGTCTTCGGCTAGTCCTTCAACAAATCCAAGTGCTATCTTCTGTTCACATAACCATTTTGTTACATGCGAAGTGTTTCCATTGTAAAGTTTAACGTTGACCTGTGGATTGAGCTCCGTAAATTGAGCAATTATTTGAGGCAGGATGTATTGCGATAATGTGGTACTAGCGCCGATGACTAGGTTCCCTTTCAGTTGATCATTCAGCAGGCCGAGTTTAAAATCTAGCAATTCGTATTCTTTGATAATGCTTGCTGACGCTTCCATTAATGTATGCCCTGCTTTTGTTAATTGAAGTCTGTTTCCATTCCTCAAAAATAGGGCATGTCCAACGAGGTTTTCAAGCTCTTGGATATGCTTCGATACTGCGGGTTGACTGATGAATAGTTCTCTCGAGGTCTTGGTAAAACTCAAACTTTTGGCAGCGTGATAAAATACTTTAATCCTGAAATTAACTTCTAACATCCAATTAGCTCTTAGATTTATAATAAATAGTGAAGGGAGCATGCCTAGCTCGTAAAGATAGACAAATACCCGAGGAGTTTATACGCTCAAGCTTTTCAATAGGTCGTTAAATACGCTTTGCTAAAACGGCTGTAGAATATTCGATGATGTCTACTCATCTTCGACGGCAGATTCTTTGATACTGTACTTGTAGAACAGCTTGAATGGGTCGGATGGATAAACGTTAGCATTCGGGTTATGTTTGAAAGGGATATTTTGATCAAATATTTCCTCTAAAGTTGTTCTTAAGAAAGCTACAAAAGCCTCTTTTTGCTCAGACAGGGTCTGATCGCAAAGCACTAAACTACCGTTGTTATTTTTAAATAGCGTTCCATCTTCCCGCATACGTCGCGCAACATATAAATGGGGCTCAAGGTTTTGGAGTCCGCTTACTTGCTCATAAACGAATGCATAGAACAAGGTCTGCACAAGTGCTTTGTTTTCCGTGTTTGCAGCAAAGACAAGATCCATATTACGGAAAGAAACAGTGTCTGCTCCAGTTTTATAATCAACAATGCGTAGTTTAGTTTGACCTTCATGGGTCAACACTTCGTCGACTCGGTCAATAATGCCATACAAGCGCACGCTTTCTATCTTTCCATTGATAGTAATTGGAAAATCTAAAATATAATCTTCCGTGTTTTCAAGTTCTACAATTCGAATAGCCTGATACTGGTCGATATCGTATTGTAAGTACATTTTCACATATTCTGTAGCGATCTTATGCATGATTCGCTGTAGGCTATTGAGATCGTCGATGGTGTTGAAACTGCTCAAATATTCGTTTCCAATTTGTTTCAATACCACTTGGTCGGCAATTGCAATTTTGTCCTTTAGCCATTCGGTGGATACGAAGTCTTTCATTGATTTCAAGGGCGTCAATAGCTCTTCCATAGTTTCGTGAATTACTGTGCCCAGTTTATTCATTTCGAATTCCTGACTAATGGAAGGCGGCTCTTTAATATCGGCAACGTATTTTAAGAAAAACTGTAAAGGGGATTGGAGATAGCTTGTCAATGCGGATGCCGAAATACGTTTCCCATTTTTGATAAAGCTGCTGTACATTTTATCCCAGATCTCTCCATCTTTAGAAATGACCAATTCTTGGGGTTGCGTTGGAAATTGCAAAGGTTGTTGCTGTGTATGCTTGAGAAAATTAAAATTTGTTTCAAATTCCAATTGCTTGATGAAGCGACTTTCTTCGCCGGAACTACTCTCATTGACAACCGCATTATAGAAAAGGTGGATATCGCTACTGTATTGAAAATGGCGATAAAATAAATAGGCCGACAGCGCGTCTTGATTTTCTAAGATGGGAAGTCCATAGGCTTTCCGAAGATTATTTGGTAAAAAGGTTGGTGAGTTTGAAGTCTTTGGAAGAATTCCTTCATTCGCACCCAATATATAGACTTGATCGAAGTTTAAACATCGACTCTCTAATAGTCCCATAATTTGTAAACCTTTTAATGGGTTCCCTTCAATTGCGGAGCTAATTGGGCTTAAGGCTTTCCGAATTAAGCCTATCTGAAAACCGATACTGAGTAATCCCAAATTACTGAATCCTAGTAATAACTGATTAAGGACTTTCTTGGTTTCGATCAGTAAATTAGATTCGATTTGCCGTATGCGGTCGCTTTCTGCTAATGAAAGCAGTAGATTGTCGACAATACTGATTAAACAAGGAATCACCTGTTCTGCCTGGGTTAATTTTCTAAAGAAGTGAGGAAGAACGGATTGACTAACATCAATATCTTTGACATCGATCTCAAAAAGTTGTTTTTCTGCAGATTCGGATTTAATAAGTTGCCTTTGCTCTTTGGCAACTTTACTCAGTGGATGTGTTAAATAGGTTTCAAGGAGTTGATAGGGAATCTTTTCTTTATGCTGTTGGGATATTATAACTTGGACATTCATCCAAAGATCTAACAAGCCGTAAATCGGGGATTGTATCAACGGATAGCCGGTTGTTATATTAACATCGGTAAAGGGCAGGCTTTGTAATAGGGGGACGAGCAAAGTTTCGTCTGCTAAAAGAATTGCAGCAGTCTTTGAGTCGTCCTGGTTCTTGAGCAGCAGGTCGTAAAGTAACTTCGTTTCACTAATCTTGCCTAAAATCTGATAGACATGGACATCGTCTCGACGATTCCCCAGGACATTGGGGACATCACCAAATGCATTGACAAGTCCAGTCTGATTGATATTCCGTCGGATAAATAAACCCGCTTCTTGCAGTTTGTCCGCTAAGTAATGTGCATCTGCATCAAAGTAAAAGATCGCTTTTTCTTGCTCTTGCCATTGTTTAAAGAGTTTTGCTTCGGCGTTATTGAGCGCATTAAATCCTACAAATAGCACTTGTTTAAACTGTTCAACAAAGTTGTTGTTCTCGGCCTTTGCTTCCGCTAAATCCCTATAGATTGTGGGATAGTTGGTTTGTCCTTCGGCGTGCATGCGTTTCTTGAAAGCTCGATATAATCTTGGCAGTCTTCGCCACAGCCGCAAAAACCGCTTTTGAACACTTGTATGACCTTGTATGCTAAAGGATTGCCAAAACTGTCGGATGAAGGATTGTTGCTCGGGGGTAAAATGTTGAAATGCGAGTTCGATTTCAGTATGATCAGACAATTCCAAAAATATCTGGTCAATATCGATTAAGTCATAGTCTAATTGGCTGAAGTCGCTTAATATGATTTCAGCAATTGGATAAAATTCTTCTAGGGTTTCAGGCTCCAGTCCTTCTTCAGCCAGTAATTCATTATGAATCTCATATAAATAGAAGAATTGGCTAATGGTTGATGCTTGTACCTTAGCACTTGAAAGGCTCAAAAATTCTTGAATAGTATAGAATTGGGGAGACCAAATAGCCTGTTGATAAACATCTACGAGGTGTTTTTTCAAATAAGTTATCGGACGTTTATTATTGAATACAACCGCAATGTCACTAATGTCTTTTCCGAATCGTTGTTGAATATCTTCTGCTACTAAACGTAGAAATGCTTTGTTCATCCTGCTAATTTTTAAATTACTTCAACTAATTCTTTTGTTTTGGCGTAATAGAGGTAACCTTTCACGTTTTCATAACCCACATTACGGATCGCCTTCATGTATTTGTCCACTTGCGCTTTGTGACCTACGTAATCACCTTGTGTAAATTTAAAATCCAGCACAATGGTATTCGTCGGGCTTGTAAATACTTTGTCTGGGCGTATTGTCTCGCCTTCTGCTGTCAGGATACTAGCTTCATTCCAGATTTTATAGTCTCCCTTTAACCAAGAGTTGATTAATGGTTGATTCCACACTTCGTGAATCTCCTGAAGTAAGGCTTCTTTATCGCTTATTGAGAGAATACCTTCTTGTATGAATTTGTCTACGAGTCGATCGATATCTTCTTCTTTCGCGGCCTCCGAAATAATTTCATGAGCCAATACACCATATTGCGCAGCTTTCTCCATCATAAGAATATTGTTGATACTGCGGGTTGTCGCGTGCTCCCATTCCTTTTCCAACACATGTGAGATGGGGTAATGTTTTAGCGCTATAAAATTGCTGTCTTTTTTGTTGCTTTTTTGATCCTCAGAAATAATGTTTTGGATATTAATCTGATTGTTCTCAAGTTTAAAAACTGCCTCCTCGGAAGTTAAAGCTGTGATTAAAAGGTCAGAAATGTATTCGCTGCTAGGAATATATCCTTTTATTTCTCCCGTTTTTTTATCTACATCCGGTTTAAACTGTGGCGCAGATAGATAGAGGTGCTGCTTTGCTCTCGTACTGGCGACATAAAAGGTATTCAGCGCGTCCATATAGTTGAACAGCATTTCCTCAAAGTATTGCTGATAAAAGATGGAGTTGCCAAGCGTTTTAGTGTATTTGATTGGGATTTTTCCGAGCATAGCGAACGGGCTGTTCTCTACATTGATCCAGAAGTCGCCTCGATTCATACCATCGAGGCTCCATGAACAAAAGGGTAACATAACAACATCATAAGCCAGTCCTTTCGACTTATGTATCGTAGTGACTTCAATTGCATCAACTTTGCCATTGCTCGGCAGCACAGACTTCTCGCCATCTTCTAACCAATATTCTAAGAATTGAATAAGGCCTCGTTCACCCATCGCCGAAAAAGAGCTGATTAGGTCTTTGAAGGCAAGTAGATAGGGGAGGTGTATGCTGTTGTCTTTTGTTAAGGAATAAATCTCAATGAGTTTTTCAGATAGATGAATCAATGGCATTTTTTGAAGAGCATCCCATTGGTCTATGAGTTCGTCGGGAATTAATCCTCGAAGTTCCTCGACTTGGTTGGCTCGAAATTTCAGCCAATAACGTTGATTGAAAGTAGACTCGCCTTTACTTAACTGAAATAGGTATGCAAGATTAGCGAGTTGCACTGCGTGTTTATCTGATTGATATACTAATGCTTTAAACGTTTCAATGAGTAACAATATAGCTGGGTTGGACACGAGTGTCAAAGCGTCTCCGGAAATGACTTCATAAGTTAGTTGATGCGTATTTTTATAATCCATCAACTCTTGTATTAGAAGTTTCGCTTGTGCATTGCTACGGACAAGGATGCCAATTTGAGATGCTTGATAACGCCCGGTGGTTATCCATTCAGCAATTTTTTCACAAAGTGCTCTAATTGATGCCTCTTCGACTTGATTTCTTCGCCTTAACCCATTTTCAACAGGAAATAGGGAGATCTCAATAGATCCTTGATTCGCTGATTCGTTCAACAAATGGGCCGGTAATTCTTGTTGGCTTCCCTCGTATGCTTTTATTAGCATTTGATCGTTGCCTGTTGCATGCCACCAGGATTTGCCTTCCTTATTCAATGTGCTTAGGACTTGCTCATTTAATATTTGTTGCATTAGGTTAGGGATGCTGCTGAATAAGTAATTATTCAGCTTAACAATATTTGGAAGGCTTCGGTAATTAGTTAATAAAGCGCCCTGTTCAATAAACTGTAGCTTGGACTGTTCATCCAAGTGAAATGAATCACTGACTTGTTGTTCTACTTGCTGTAATAATATTCTCCAATCTCCATTTCGCCAGCGATAAATACTCTGTTTCACATCACCTACAATCAGGTGTTCACTAATTTTACCTTGCGCATTGGCGAGCGCGTTTAGCAAGAGCGGACTGTAGTTTTTCCACTGTATTCTTGACGTATCCTGAAATTCATCGAATAAGAAATAGTTGTATCGATTGCCAATCTTCTCCCAAATAAACGTGGGATCATTGTTTTCATCAAGCCCTAGTTTATTAAGTAGAATTTGGGAGTCTGAAATCAGCTGCGATGCATGTTCTTTGCGCCAAATACTTAGCAAGTCACTCATTTCCTTCAGTAGGCGTAGGAAATACAAGTTTGCTTCAACCGCTTTATAAGCGATAAAGCTTGGGAACAACTGGTGTAAATCGAGTATAGTTTGCAGTGCAGGTTGGATACCGATTTGCAAATCATATCGGACCTCCTTGTTTTGATCGGTAAAAGCCTCATCGTTGTCTTGAAGAACCAGATACTTTTCAAAAATCTTTTGTAATTCACCTTCATTAACCTTATGAAGGTTACTAGCTGTTTTAGCGGCTGAAACTAGCTTGTTTCGCGACTTTCCTTTCATCTCGGACTCATCAATACCCAAGGAGTTGAAAGTCGCTCTGAAAGCTTCTATTGCTTGCGAAAAGGCAGCGATAAAGGTTTGCGATTTCTCGCTGATCTCTTTCTGTAATAAATTGAAGACTTGATGCGTATCAGCAGCTAGCAGATAGGCATCAAACTCCTGGAAATTCTCTGAGAATATTAATCCGGCAAGTGACATCAATTGCTGTCTATAGTTCCAATTCTCGTTGTTTGCGATTTTTTGCTCGGCGTAAGAAATAATCCATTCCAAGAGCTCTGGCTTTTCGTCCAGGAGCTGGTTTAGCATAACGGTCAGATCCTTCTTTACCTTGTTGGTATTCATTTCTATTGCGTAAGCTGCATCTAGATTGAGCTCGTATGTAAAGCTGCGGATTACTTTTTGAGAGAACCCATCGATGGTACTTACGGAGAAATGACTGTAGTCATGAAGGATGCGCCGATACACGCGGTACGCTCGTTCTTGTATAGTATGGCTATCCCATTCTGGAAATTGGGACAGAATTTGGCTGCGGTAGCTTTCAATGTCGGGACGTACGTCTGCGATTGCTAGTCCATGGAGTACGCTGAGTATTCGATCTTTCATCTCGGCTGTTGCTTTGTTGGTGAAAGTGACAGCTAAGATTTCTCTATAGTTGCTTTCCTTGGCTAGTAATAAACTAAGGTAATGAACTGTAAGACTGAAAGTTTTTCCCGATCCGGCAGAAGCCTTTACGATTTTTAGAGGTGCTTTTCCTGACATAGCAATGAATGCAGATTAAAGAGGTTGAATATCGTGAATATCGCTTTAATCCTCAAATTAATTACGAAATAGGCTGCTTACCGGGTCTATACTTTGCTATGCTGGTGGCAACGAGTGACTTAGCGACAACAATCTTTCGATATTTAGCTTTTTAGTAAATAAAATATTTGTATCTTTGCGTCCCTCCCTGCATGTAGCAACGGGGGATATGTTGAATACATAAAATAAAATAAAAACATGGCAACTAAAATCAGATTGCAGAGACACGGTAAAAAAGGAAAACCT
>JBEBRI010000080.1:0-17269 GCA_040394915.1 Sphingobacterium sp. | reverse complement strand
ATCGGTTGGGTAACTTGTGGCTCTTGCGTATTCAAATCTTCTTCACTTACGCCCGTTGGTGAACTTAGTTCCGCTTTCGTTTCCGTTGTTTTCACACGGGGAGCCTCCGGACGAGCTGCTTGAATATTTTGAGCCTCTTGCTGTTGCCCTGGGATTTCCCCTTTGAATAAGAAACTAACGATATCTTTATTCATCGAAGCTAACATAGACTTAAACAAGTTATAAGCCTCCATTTTATAGATAATGATCGGATCCTTTTGTTCATAAACAGCGTTCTGAACCGATTGTTTCAAATCATCCATCTCACGAAGATGTTCTTTCCATGCCTCATCGATTAAGGCTAAAACGATGCCTTTTTCGAATGATCTGAACACATCCTTACCATTGCTCTCAATCGCTTTCTTAAGATTTGAAGCAACTTGAATGCCACGAATGCCATCAGTGAACGGAATAACAATATTTTCTATCATTCCACCACGCTCAGCCATTACATTTGTTAATACTGGCAAGGTCAATGCGGCGATGTTCTCTGCTTTCTTATGGTAGTAGTTGATTACTTGAGTAAATAATTTCTCAACTAAATCATGTCCTGAAGTCGATGCGAATTCCTCACTCGTAATCTCAGGATTTACTGCGAATACGCGAATTACTTCTATTTGGAATTCATCGAAATTGTTGTCTTCTTTAGCTTGTAAAACGATATCTTCAACTACATCATAAATGGTGTTGTTCAAATCCACGTCTAAACGTTCTCCAAATAAAGCATTCTTACGTTTCGTATAAATAACTTTACGTTGCGAGTTCATCACGTCATCATACTCTAATAGACGTTTACGAATGCCGAAGTTGTTCTCTTCTACTTTGCGTTGTGCACGCTCAATAGATTTCGTCAACATGCTGTGTTGCATTACTTCGCCATCCTCAACCCCCATCTTCACCATCAGATTCGAAATACGTTCTGATGCAAATAAACGCATCAATGGATCTTCTAAGGATACAAAGAATTGAGAGGATCCCGGGTCACCCTGACGTCCCGCACGACCTCTTAACTGACGGTCAACACGACGTGACTCATGGCGCTCCGTACCGATGATCGCTAAACCACCCGCATTGATAACCTCTTCTGTTAACTTAATATCCGTACCCCGACCAGCCATGTTGGTCGCAATCGTCACCTGACCTGGGCGACCAGCTTCAGCCACGATATCAGCCTCTTTTTGGTGTAACTTAGCGTTCAACACATTGTGTTTAACACCGCGAAGCTTCAACATACGGCTTAGTAATTCAGATATTTCAACCGAAGTCGTACCCACTAATACCGGACGACCTTCTTCTGTTAACTTTTGAATCTCCTGAGCAACCGCATTATATTTTTCGCGTGCCGTACGGTAGATGAAATCTTGACGGTCATCACGTTGTATTCCTTTGTTTGTCGGGATCTCGACAACGTCTAATTTGTAGATTTCCCAAAGCTCTCCTGCTTCAGTGGAAGCAGTACCCGTCATACCCGCTAATTTATGGTACATACGGAAGTAATTTTGTAAAGTAATCGTCGCGTAAGTTTGTGTCGCATCCTCGACTTTCACATTTTCTTTCGCTTCAATTGCTTGATGTAGACCGTCCGAATAACGACGACCGTCCATAATACGGCCTGTCTGCTCATCAACGATCTTCACCTTACCCTCATCTACGATATATTGATCATCAATTTCGAATAGGGTATATGCTTTCAATAATTGATTAATCGAGTGAATTCGCTCAGCTTTCACCGAGTAATCACGCATTAACTCTTCCTTACGTTGCGCTTTCTCCTCAACAGGGATATCCATTTTTTCAATTTCGGCAATCTCTGTACCTACATCTGGTAAAATAAAGAAGCTCGGATCTTCGCCTGTGGCTGTGATTAATTCGATACCTTTTTCTGTGAGCTCAACTTGATTATTTTTCTCATCAATAACAAAGAACAACTCCGCATCTGCCTTAGGCATATGACGATTCTGCTCTTGCATATAGTAGTTTTCTACTTTCTGCAAAATCTGACGGTGATTGCTCTCACTTAAAAACTTGATTAACGCTTTATTTTTTGGTAATCCGCGGTAAGCACGGAATAATGCCAAACCACCTTTTTCTACATCCGTATCACCTTCGGCAATCGCTTTTTTAGCTTGATTTAATACGGTATTGATATAGGCTTTCTGAGCATTTACTAAGCGCTCAATTCTTGGCTTTAACTGATAAAATTCATGTTGATCCCCCATTGGAATAGGACCAGAGATAATCAATGGCGTACGCGCATCATCAATCAATACGGAGTCCACCTCATCAATCATTGCAAAATGTAACTTACGCTGAACCATGGATTCCTTCGTATTTGTCATGTTGTCACGCAAATAGTCGAAACCAAATTCGTTATTTGTTCCATACACAATATCCGACTGATAAGCTTGACGACGTTGTGCTGAATTGGGCTGATGTTTATCGATACAGTCCACGCTTAATCCATGGAATTCGAAGATCGGGCCATTCCACTCCGAGTCACGACGCGCTAAGTAATCATTAACCGTTACAATATGGATACCTTGACCAGAAAGGGCGTTCAAATAGGTTGGCAAAGTACCAACTAATGTCTTACCCTCACCGGTAGACATCTCCGCGATCTTGCCTTGGTGCAATACAATACCACCAATCAACTGCACATCGTAGTGAACCATATTCCAAGTGACATCAGTACCCGCTGCTGTCCAGGAATTTTTCCAAATGGCAGAATCACCATCAATCACAACGTTTGATTTACGAACCGCTAGCTCGCGGTCGAAGTCCGTTGCCGTAACTTTAATTTCTTTATTTTCTGTAAAACGTCTCGCTGTTTCTTTGACTACCGCAAAGGCCTCCGGAAGGATCTCCGCCAAAACCTCTTCTAACTTCTTATCGCGGTCTTTCGTTAATTTATCAACCTTTTCGTAGGTTGCCGTTTTGTCCTCCATGTCCTCGGTAGCTTCCGCATGTAGGTTCAATTCGTTTATTTCATTATCAATGTCTTGCAAATACGCTGCAATTCTAGTCTTAAATGCTAAGGTTTTTCCGCGTAATTCATCATGGCTCAAGCCCGATAGTTTTTCGTACTCATCCTTTATCTTCTGTACAATCGGTTGTATTCCTTTGATATCTCGTTCAGACTTACTGCCGAATAATTTGCTTAAAAATTTTAACATAATTCTCTATTTCTGTATTGGCATGTACAATAATGACTCCAAACCTGAGTAGCAGACATTTTGACATTAATCGGGCAAATTTAGTTATTACAGATGATAACTAACAGTTTCCCAAATCTTTTTTATCAATTATTTTACTAAATATATATTTTTCTCCGTTGCAGGGATTAGATTTAAGGCTCTTGCTTTTTGAAACATACGATCGACCGCCCTTCTTCCTTCTACGCCCAGCTGTTCTGAATAGCTATTAACATACAATTCAATATGTTTATACATGACTTCTTCTTCCATTTCCTGTGCATGAGATCGAATATATTCCAATCCGGATTTCGGATTTGCGAAGCCAAATTGCACACTTTCCTTAATCAATCGGTTCACCCGTTCTTTAACGTCTTGTGCTAAGGAACGCTTGATGACAATCCCACCTAAAGGAATCGGAGAGCCGGTTGTCTTTTCCCAAAAATCGCCTAGATCAGCAACTTTATGCAAGCCTTTTTGCATATAGGTGAATCGATTTTCATGGATAATCAATCCCAAATCGATGCTGCCATCTAGCAATGATTGTTCAATTTCGGAGAAAACCATTTCTGTCTTATTCGTTAAGGTTGGAAATGCCAAGCCCAATAAGAAGTTTGCTGTTGTATATTTTCCCGGGATTCCTACTTTTAATTCCGCTAGTTCCGAGGGCAATTCTCCACCCACATAGGACGATAATTTTTCCGCTAATTTTGCGTCTTTGCAGATCAAAAGAGGACCTACGCCAAAGCCTAAAGCACTTCCTGCATCTAATAGTTCATAGTCTTCCACCGCATAGGCAAAAGCATGGTAACTCAATTTTGTGATATCCAAATCATGACGAAAAGCCTTTTCATTTAAGGTTTCGACGTCATGGTATTCCACGTGGAACTGCAAGCCTTCCGTATCAATCTTTTCATGAATTAATGCGTCGAAAATAAACGTATCATTTGGACAGGGAGAGAATCCCAGTGTTAACTTATCCATAACTAAATGGCCTCCTCGGCCTAAATTGAAATATTTTTTGTAAAAATTAGCGCCATCATTCCGAGAAATGTCGCCAGAATCAATCCGGTTGCGATTTTATCGAAACCTCGCTTATGCGCTATCCAAGCGCCAACCAAATTAACAGTTGCTGCCAGCACATAAAATCCTGCCGGTTTACTGGGAAACAGCTGCATTTGCCAGTCGGTAAATACCGTTAAATAGTAACTTAAAGCTGGGGCGATAATTCCTAAAACTAATCCCCATAAAAAGTTATTCTTCATTTCTATTTTCCGTCAAAGCTCCATGAATTCAATTCCGGGATCGCATGATGGGCCGTCATGTCAAACTGCGTTGGAACGATGGATACAAATCCGTTCGCCAAAGCATAGACATCCGTATCCTCTCCACGATCCTGCAGTTGAAAATTACCCGTCATCCAAAAATACTCTCTATTGTAAGGATCTAAACGTTCGTCAAATTCCTCAAACCACTTCGCATTTGCCTGACGGCATACCTTAATTCCTTGAATATCTTTTGAGGCATTTGGAAAATTAACGTTTAACAGCGTATTCTTAGGTAATCCATTCAATAACACCTGCTGTGCGATGGTTTTTACATAGGTCCTTGTATGCGAGAAATCCGCATGATGCGAAAAGTCATCCAAGGAAAAGCCGATGGAAGGAATATCTTCAATAGCACCTTCAACCGCTGCCGACATGGTGCCCGAATATAGCACGTTTATCGAATAGTTCAACCCATGATTGATGCCCGAAACACATAAATCGGGCTTTTTGCCTTTAAATATTTTGTTTACCGCCAGTTTAACGCAATCAACCGGTGTACCAGAGCATTTATACATTTCTACCCCGGCATATAAATCGATCTTATCTAATCGTAATGGCCTACCAATGGTGATGGCATGTCCCATACCGGATTGAGGGCTGTCAGGAGCGACAACAATCACCTCTCCAATTTCCTGCATCACCTCCAGAAGCACTTTAATGCCGGGAGCCGTAATTCCGTCATCATTGACAACTAATATAGTGGGTTTCTTTTTTGACATAACGCTAAGTTAGAGAAAAGAAGTGAAAAGTACATTTATGCAAAATTGATGATTATGTTATTTATTCGTTATGTCTATCAGATGATGACAGACAAGGTCTTAATAACCATCAAGCTAATTCGAAGCTTAACCCTTAAATTCAAATGTTAAAGGGCTAAGGTAGGCTTAAGCTAGGCTAAAAGTAGGCTTCAGCAACGAACAAAGGGTCAAAAAAAAGAAAGGTGATTCCAATGAATCACCTTTCCTATTTGTACTACATGCTAATTATCCGAGACCTTTCAGCCAGGTAATTACATCTTCTCTAGTTTGTCCGAGCTTTTGTTGAAGTCTTCCTAATAACTCATCATCCTTCCCTTCTTCATACTTCAAATCATCATCAGTCCAATCCGCATATTCTTGCTTGATTTTACCTTTCAACTCGTTCCATTTTCCTTTTAAATCTAACTTATCCATTATAAAAATCTCCTTTAATGTTATGTGATTATCTATAATAAGACAACAAGATTCGTGGAAAGTTGTTTTGATTTTTTTTAAAATTCGACGATACATGAATTAGCTGGATCGCTACATGTATAAACCTTTTTTATCGATAAACTCAATAACTTTATCTGTCGTATAGAATTTTATGGACTTCCCTTCTTTTACAGCCTTTCGCAAAAACGTTGAAGATAATTCCATCACGGGCGTGTCTGTCATACGAATGGCGGGGTGATTTTTGAGTTCGCCGCCATCGTAACCCGGACGGGGATAGACGACAATTTTATAATCGCGAAGAAGAATTTCAGCATTCTTCCACTTCATTAATCCTTGCAGATTATCTTCCCCCATAATTAAGGTAAACTCCTTCGTCGGATATTTTTCCTTCAAATGGGTCAAGGTATCTATGGTATAGGAAGGCTGCGGCAATTTAAATTCGATATCCGAGGCTTTCAACTTCTCCGTATCTTCAATGGCTAAATTGACCATTTCTAAGCGATCATACATATTCCCCAAACTCTTCTTTTCTTTAAAAGGATTTTGGGGGGATACCACAAACCAAACCTCATCTAAATGGGTATAATTTGCCATATAGTTCGCGATAATCAAGTGTCCAATATGCACCGGATTAAAAGACCCAAAGAACAAACCTACCTTAGACTTACTCATTTAAGCATTTATAAAATCTAAAACTAATTTTTCGGCTTCTGCACAAGCGGTTTCCAGATCATTGTTTTGAAGCACGACATCGAATTTACTGGCAAAACTAAGCTCGTGTTCCGCTTTGGCGAAACGCTCTTTTAGTTTTTCCGGGGAATCGGTTCCTCGACCGGTGAGTCTTTCTTTCAGCACGTCCAAAGATGGTGGGTTTACAAAAATCGCCAAGGCTTGATCTGGGAATTTTGATTTTAAACGCAGGCCGCCAACCACATCAATATCAATGATTAAGTGTTTGCCTTCGCTCCAGATGCGCTAGACTTCTGATCGTAAGGTTACGTAAAAAGTGCCGCTATAAAATTCTTCGAACTCAATAAATTCTTGTTTTGCTACTTTATGAAGAAAATCCTCTTTGGAGATAAAATAGTAATCTATGCCATCCTTCTCCGTTCCGCGGGCTTCGCGCGTGCTGGCAGAAATAGAAAATGCGATTTTATCACTATGTTTTTCCAATAATCGTTTTACTATGGTTGTTTTTCCTGCACCTGAGGGGGCGGAGAATATTAATAATTTACCGTTCATGCTATAGTACGTTAAGCAATTGCTCTTTTACTTTTTCTAATTCGTCTTTCATTTTTACCACAATCTGTTGGATCTGTGCATTATTTGCTTTGGAACCCAATGTATTGATCTCTCTTCCCATCTCTTGCGAAATAAAGCCCAATTTTTTTCCATTGGAATCTGCGCCGTTTAATGCTTTGATAAAATAATCACAGTGGCTTCTTAAACGCACTTTTTCTTCCGTAATATCCAACTTTTCTATATAGAAGACGAGTTCTTGCTCGAAACGATTCATGTCGACATTTTCTTTTCCTACCGCTTCCTCCATATACTGATTGATTCGCTCTCGTATTAATGGAATACGGCTACCCTCTACAGCTTCGACTTCTGTTAAGTGAGATAAAATCAATTCGACGCGATGTTGCAAATCTTGCTTTAACACATTTCCTTCATCTTTTCTAAAGGTGTTAAACTTCTCCACTGCCGCATAAAAGGCCGAAGTAAGCACGTTACCTTCTTCTTCGTCCACTTCGTCATCATGGCTAATTACTTCTGGCATATTTAAGGCCTGCTCGAAAATATTTGCTTTGGTATCTCCCAATTGATTGGCTATTTCCTGCAATGTGGTATAGTAGGACTTCAACAGTTCTGCATTAATCGATGCTCCTTTCGCTGTCTGATCAACATATTCAGTAGAAATATTGATATTCACTTTTCCGCGCTCGATTAGCTTACTACATTCCCCACGAAGAAAAAGTTCTTTGTCAGAAACGGCTTTGGGAAGACGTAGATTAAGTTCTAAGAACTTGGAATTTAAAGATTTGATTTCTACGGTATATTTAACGGTTCCATTATCCGCAGAACCAATACCGTATCCTGTCATCGATTTTATCATATGCAAAGGTATAAAACTTCAAGAAAAGAACTAGGCTATTTACCAATCATGCTTAGCAATAATAACGCAGATATAGGTTTTATAAGTCGATCCGCGTGGAACTCGGGCAAAGCCAATGCCTATATCTTGAAGCGAACCGTTCCATTGATCCATCCCTAAGAGGTGCTTTCTATGCATTTTTCCGGGTGATCCCTGTCCGATGATAAACGCGTCTATGGCGTCAGTTCCGCTTTCATGATTCGCTGCGATCGATTATTATTAGATTTTCGTTTCAGCCAGTCTTTATTCAGGTCATATCCGGCTTTTTGAATATAGAAATTCGGGCCAATACCCTCTGGGTTGCTGTGATCAAAGTAATTTCGATTTGCCATATCATACGCCCTATACTCCGCCGCCTTGGCGAGCTTGTCGTTCCAGTTTAATTTCGTCCGCGTAACTTGATGAATATTTGAAATCTGCAACGTACGCCTGTATTTCTCTGGATTTGTGCGAATTTTATTGAGGTATTCATAGGCCTGTCTAGCCTCGGAACGGTCGATTTTGATGTTTTTCTGTGCAAATAGGGGATTAGCCCAAAGAATGATAGCAAGTAATAAATAACGCATAGCTTTTCTTTAAAGAGACTAGCAATTCTAACAAGCGTTTAAACAGTTATTATAATTTCTGTCTCTTGGATAAACGTCCCTTTAATACTTCTATTATCGGGGGAAGTAGTGATATGCCTATAATTGCCAGTACCACAAGCGAAAAATTATTCTTTACGAAGGGGATCTGTCCAAAGAAATAACCCACTGATAGGAATAGCGTTACCCATAAAACGCCTCCGATGATATTAAAAGCTCCAAACTGCCGATACGGCATTTTAACAATGCCTGCTACAAATGGGGCGAAAGTGCGCACAATTGGAACAAAACGAGCATATATAATTGTCTTTAATCCATATTTCTGATAGAAGCCTTGGGTTTTCTCTAGATAAGCAGGTTTAAAAATTTTGGATCCAGGCTTGAAAACTCTTGTTCCAAAGTGTTTGCCAATCTCATAATTCACAAAATCCCCAATAATGGCAGCCGCTATTAACAGTCCCATCATTATAAAAATATTCAGATTAGTTTCGGGTTTAGCCATTAGTGCTCCTGCCGCAAATAAGACAGAATCGCCAGGAAGAAAGGGGGTAACGACAAGACCCGTTTCAGCGAAAATAATCAGGAAGAGGATTAAGTAGGTCCACGCTTGATACTCCTGTGTAATATTGACTAAATGCTTATCAATATGCAGGATAAAATCGATTAAAGTTGTGATCAGTTCCATCTATCTTAAATACCATACAAAACTCCGAAAGTTTGATTGGATTAGCAATTAAAACAATAACATGCTGACTCATTCTACTTTCAGTCAAGAGGCGGTGCTTGGGGTATAAAAGAAGAAGGAAGCCTAATTGGCTTCCTTCTTTTTTCCATATTTTTCTTTTACTACTTCTATTATTGGCGGTACCATCGATAAGAAGATAATCGCAAATATGACGATGGTAAAGTTATCCTTGATTACCGGTAAACCTCCAAAGAAGTATCCGATAAATAAGAATGATGTTACCCAAACAATAGCTCCAATCACATTATAAGAGGCAAATTTTGAATAGGACATAGATCCGACGCCTGCTACAAAAGGAGCAAAAGTTCTAATGATGGGAACAAAACGCGCATATATGATTGTTTTACCACCATATTTCTCGTAGAACTTTTCTGTTTTTTCCAGGTATTCTTTCTTCAAGAATTTATATTTTCCACTGAAGGCCTTCGGTCCAACGTATTTTCCGATGTGGTAATTCACCATATCCCCTAAAATACCAGCCACCATCAATAAACCCCACATCACAAAGACGTTTAGATCCGTTTCTGGCTTTGCTATTATAGCTCCTGCTGCAAATAATAGGGAGTCTCCAGGTAGAAAAGGGGTAACAACAAATCCTGTTTCTGCAAAAATAATCAAGAAGAGGATGAGGTAGGTCCAAGTTTGATAATTATTGACGATTTCCACCAGATGGTCATCAATATGCAGAATAAAGTCAATAATAGAATAAATAAAATCCAATTGTTTCGCGATTAAATATTGTTCAACATCACTGGCATAACTAACATCAAGACGTCAACGCCATCCTCTTTAATTGCCGGTAACAAGAGGCCTGCACGATTCGGCGTACTCATTTCTAAGACCACCTCCTCACAGTTTAAGTTATTCAGCATCTCCACTAAGAATTTCGCATTGAAGCCAATCTCCATGTCTTCACCTTCGAATTGACAACTTAGACGCTCGTGCGCTTCATTCGAAAAGTCAAGATCTTCAGCTGAAATGTGTAGCTCTGATCCAGAAATCTTTAAACGTACTTGATGCGTTGTTTTATTTGCGAAAATAACCACCCGACGTAACGTATTTAAGAATAGGGAACGATCTACTGTGAGCTTATTTGGATTCAAACGTGGAATTACAGCCTCATAATCCGGATAACGTTCATCGATTAACCGACAGATTAAGCTAATATTTCCGAATTGGAAGAATGCATTTGTATTATTATACTCAATTGAAACGTTCACATCATCAGATGGTAAAGATGATTTCAATAGGGTAAGGGCTTTCTTGGGTAAGATTAGCGAAGTTGGTTTTTCCGCACCGATATCTGTACGACGGTACCGAACTAATTTATGCGCGTCTGTTGCTACAAAGGTGATAGTCTGCTCGGCTAATTGTACCAATACACCAGACATCGCTGGGCGCAATTCATCGTTACTTACAGCGAATATTGTTTTGTTAATGGCTTCTAACAACACTGGTGCAGCCAGGTTTACCGTTGAGATATTGTCTACAACAGGGATCTTCGGGAAATCATCGGCATTTTCTCCGCTTAATTTATACTTACCATCGCCTGCACTGATCTCAATTGCCAGTGTACTCATATCTACAGAAAAAGCAACGGGTTGATCAGGCAACGTTTTTAACGTCTCGATCAAGATTTTCGATGGCATTGCCACACGACCTTCTTCTTTCGCTTCAATTTGCAAACTCGTAACCATACTGGTTTGTAAGTCGGTCGCTGAAATTGTCAATACGTTGTCTTTGATTTCAAACAAGAAGTTTTCTAAAATAGGGAGCACCGTGCTAGAGCTAGAAGCGCCGCTGATAGATTGTAATTGTTTTAATAAAATAGAGGTGGATACAATGAATCTCATTTCCTGGGAAAATAATTTTTATATGCAATAATACAGAAAAGAATCTAAATATCTGAAATGCAAATACGAGTTACTCGTTAATAAAATCAATGAGGTATGTATATTTTTGTAACTTTGTGTATAAAGTATGCAGTTTAATAGGATAATAGGGCATCAAGCATTAAAAGAACAGCTTGTTTCTACCGTAAAAGAAAATCGGGTCAGCCATGCGCAACTATTTCTCGGCCCTGAGGGTTCCGGAAGTCTTGCACTTGCGCTTGCTTATGCACAATTTATCAACTGCGAAGATAGACAAGCGACGGATAGTTGCGGCAAATGTTCTTCTTGTATAAAATATGAAAAGTTAATCCATCCAGATTTACATTTTTCCTATCCCTTTTTCGCGAAAAAGCCGGATGAAACGGCTAGCACCTACATGGAAGAATGGCGCAAGGCCTTTCTAGCCAATCCATATTTGAGCTTAAATCATTGGCGTGGACAATTGGAGGCCGAGAACAAACAAGCCAACATTAATATCGCTGAGGCGCACGATATCATCAAAAAGCTTAGCTTGAAAGCTTTTGAAGCCGAATATAAGGTGCTAATTATGTGGTTGCCGGAATATTTAGACACGCAAGGGAATGCACTTTTAAAATTAATTGAGGAACCTCCTGCGAAGACCTTATTTTTATTGGTTGCTGAAAATCAAGATAAGATTTTAAATACGATTATTTCTAGAACGCAATTGGTGAAGGTCAACAAGCTGGGGCATGAGGAGTTAGCAAGTTATTTAGTACAGGAAAAACAGTTATCGCCCGACCGAGCGAACGAAATCGCATTTATTGCGGATGGAAATATTCAGGAAGCGATCGATCAAATAACGGAAGAAACCAATACGCATTTTGATCTACTCATTCGTTGGTTTCGGTTTATCGTAACGGATTCTGGTCTTAATATTATTCAATTATGTGAAGAGGAATTGGGTAAACTCGGTCGCGAGAATCAAAAGATCTTCATCATGTACTGCATCAATGTTCTTCGTCAAATTGTTTTAATACAGAATGGTGCGTCCAATATGCTGTTTTTAAAGGGGCAGGAGCTTGAATTTGTTCAAAAATTTAGTGAAATAACGGGCATTGAACAATTAGTTGAAGCGATTGACCTCTTTGAAAAAACGCATTATTCTATCGAAAGAAATGCAAATCCTAAAATATTATTTTTAGATTTATCTTTGCAGTTAGTTTTACTATTTAAATACAATACGTTTCCTCAGGGAACTCAATATATATAAAGGAAGAAAATATGGGATGTGGCAGTTGCTCATCCGGGGGTGGTTGCGGAAGCAAAACACTTGGTACTGTTCCGGCCGGTTGTAACAACAACGGGACCTGCATGACCAGCGGATGTAATAAATTAGATATATACGATTGGCTAGTTGATATGGACTTGCCATCAAATTATAAACCATTTGATATTGTAGAAGTTAGATTTAAAGGTTCTCGGAAAGAGTTTTTTGTCAATACGGACAATATTTATTTGGAGATGGGGGAGATGGTGGCTGTAGAACCTAATACAGGTGGATACGACATTGGCCACGTATCACTGACCGGCGAATTAGTTCGCTTGCAGCTCAAGAAAAATAATGTAAAAGCGGAAGACGTCGTAAAGAAAATCTATCGTAAAGCGACTGAAAATGACGTAGCCAAATATGAAATGGCTAAAGATTTGGAATGGGAAACGATGCACCGAGCACGTAACTTAGCTTTAGAGTTAGGGCTTTCGATGAAGATCTCCGATGTGGATTATCAAGGCGATAAAACTAAAGCCACGTTTTATTATACAGCAGAAGGTCGTGTAGATTTTCGCGAATTGATTAAGCGTATGGCTGAGGCTTTCCGAATCCGTATCGAAATGCGTCAAATCGGTATGCGCCAAGAGGCTAGCCGTTTGGGTGGTATTGGTAGTTGTGGTCGTGAATTATGTTGTTCCACTTGGTTAACCGATTTCAAAACCGTGTCTACTTCCGCTGCGCGCTATCAAAATCTATCCCTCAATACCCTTAAATTAGCTGGGCAATGTGGTAAATTGAAATGTTGCCTAAACTATGAGCTGGATAGTTATATGGACGCCTTAAAAGATATTCCTTCGAATATCGAGCGTATCGAAACGGAAATAGGCGTCGCATACCTCCAAAAGATCGATATCTTTAAAAAGACGATGTGGTTCTCTTACCCGAGAGCAGAGAACTGGATTCCCTTATCTGCTGAGAAGGTGAAAGAATTCGCTGCGATGAATGCTGAGGGAAAGAAACCAGCCGAATTAGGTGTGGTTCCGGTCGATGTAGAGGAAAAAGAGGTTGCTCCAGATTACGAAAATGTGGTAGGGCAAGATAGCTTAACTCGCCTAGACGATCGCAATAAGAAAAAGAGAAAGAAAAAGAAAAAGAGCCCTAACGCTGCTGTCGACAAACAAGACGGGGCACCTAGGCCGAAGCAAGACTCAAATTCTACAACGAAGCCGGAGAATCGACGTCCTCAACACAAGTCTGCTAATAAGGCAAACAACGATGGACAACCTATAAAGGGGCAAGAAGGAGAAGCTAAAGATGTAAATCAAACTCCTCGTCCCAAAAGGCGTAATAACAACAATAGGAATCGCAGAAATAATAAGCCTCAGGATGGAGGTCAAAAACCAGAAAACTAAGGGCATGCTACGAATCAAGACATATATTGGTTTGTTTTTTATTCTGACCGTATTATTTAGTTCTTGTCAGGAAGGTTTTTTCTTTGAGAAAAATATTGACATTCCGAATCAAAGTTGGGCATACACGAACAAGCCTAGTTTTGATGTGCAGATAACCGATAAAAACGTCAAATTTGATGTTTATGTCAATCTTCGACATAACGCTTACTACCCCTTCTCGAATATTTATTTGCTATTGCACGAGAAAGGGAAAGGTTTAAAGGATACTGCATACCGGCATGAAATAAAGCTGGCAGAATTAGATGGCCGCTGGACCGGGCGTTCTGCAGGTAATCTATATGAGCAATCGGTATTAATAAAAGAAAGCTATAGCTTTCCGGATACTGGAAAATATCAGTTTTCTATTGAACAAAATATGCGAGAGAACCCACTTCATGGTGTTAATGATGTGGGTTTTAAGCTTGTCAAAAAGTAAGTTATGCTAATCTTACGATGGTTATTACTTCCGTTTACCATCCTCTATACCTTTATTATTTGGGTTAGAAATCAATGTTATGATTTGGGCATATTGACTTCCAAAAGCTTTGCTGTAAACACGGTCGTCGTTGGTAATTTGGCTGTTGGTGGGGCCGGAAAATCTCCTTTAGTCCAATTGCTAGTTGACAAACTACAAGCAGATCATCAAATTGCTACCCTTAGTAGAGGTTACGGTCGAAAAACAAGGGGTTTTCGGATAGTCCAGGTAACAGACAGTGCTGAGCAAGTGGGCGATGAGCCTCTGCAACTCAAAAAAAACCATCCCAATATTACCGTAGCGGTCGATGAAAATAGGGCAGAAGGTATTGAGATTCTTCGAAAAGACCATAACTTAATCCTGTTGGATGATGCCTTTCAACATCGGAAAGTTAAGCCTACATGTGCTATACTCCTTTTCGAATATGATTCCCTACTAAAACCAATCCTTCTTTTACCAACCGGGAATTTTCGTGATGGATTCGATCAGGCTAAACGTGCTGATTTAATATTGATTACTAAATGTCCTGAGAATATCAATAAAGAAGATAAAGAAAGAATCGAGCGTAAAATTCGAAAACAGAACAAGACGGCAGCAATTTTTTACTCTTGTATTGTATATAAGCCAATTCGGCCACTTACAGCGGCCCCAGCGCTCGAACAACTCTCAGATTACACTATTCTCCTTTTAACCGGAATAGCCAATCCTAAGCCTTTAGAAGACTATCTATCCAAACAGGGGATTACTTTTAATCCTATCGCATTTCCGGACCATCATCTTTATAGCCATGCGGACTATAATAAGATATTAGATTCGTTTAAAAGCGTCGAATCAAATCGGAAGATTATCCTCACGACAGAAAAAGATGCTCAACGCTTAGATTTAGCAAAGTTTTCTAATATCCCGCTCTATTACATCCCCATTGAAACAAAGATTGACCAAGAGATTCAATTTCTTTCTCAGTTAAATACATTCCTCATTGATCAGCGATAGGTTGGTTTGACTTTCTTTTGTTAACTGTTATCATTTAATGTATTCCTGGTATAATACGTCTAAAAAGCATCTTAAAGGGGCTATAGGGCTGTTTTAATCCTCATTTATATCGTTTTCAGCGCATACCCTTCATGTTAAGATATGTTAAAAAGTAACAAACATGATACAATTGAATAATAAATAGGTGCAAAGCGCAGTTATTATTGTACAGAAACGGAGTAAATAATAAATGTTTAACGAAAAAAGACAGATCATGAAAAAGTTATTTTTAGCAGTATCCGCAGTATTATTTTCATTAACTCTAACATTTGCACAGGAAGTGAATCCAGAGGAGAAAGCAAAACAAACAGTAACCGAGTGGACTTCACAATTGAATTTAACTCAAGAGCAGCAAACACAAATCTATGATGTTGTGTTAGAAGCGAAGAAAGCAAAATTGGCTATTAAAGCTGATACTGCACAAACAGATGAAGCAAAGAAAGCAGAACAACTTGCGGCTATTACCGCAGATTTAGATAGCAAAGTAGTTGGTTTCTTGACAGAAGAGCAAAAACCATTATATGCTAAAATCGTTGAAGCGCGTGCTACAAAACAACAAGCACCTGAGGCGCAACCTCAACAACAATAATCTAAAATTATTCATGTTTCATATAAAGAGGGGTTTGACGATGGTCAAACCCCTCTTTTCTTTGGATAATCGTTTAATAGATCCTATTCGCCAACATCAAACGTCTATTACAAATCAACTATTAGTACTATATTGAATTTTGTAAATAAGATTATTCATCGCATCATTAGACATGAAAACCAGAATTGACATCAATAACTGGCCCCGGAAAAATCACTTTCAATTTTTTTCAAGTTTTGAAGAACCATTCTTCGGAATCAATGACCAAGTAGACTGTAGCTTGGCTTATTCGAATGCAAAATCAAAGCATAAATCATTCATCCTATACTATCTATATCGTGCTTTGCTGGCCTGCAATGCCATAGAAAACTTCAAGTATAGAATTATTGATGGTGAGGTATACCTCTTTGATAACGTTTATGCTGCCTCCACGGTTAATAGGCCTGATAATAGTTTCGGATTCGGTTATTTCAAATACGAAGAAGATGAAGCCATATTCATCGAACAAGCACAACAAGAGTTAATGACCTTTAGAGCTAGCAACACACTGTTGTCGGCACCCTGGGGAGAAAATGAAATTCACTTTTCAGCACTTCCTTGGTTTAACTTCACTGGGCTATCTCATGCTCGGTCTTTCTCGAAAAAAGACTCCTGTCCCAAGATATCCTTTGGAAAACTAGCGAGAGGGGCAGACGGGAAACTGACGATGCCCATATCAATACATGCACATCATGGTTTAATGGATGCTTTCCATGTCTCACAATTTTTAAAACACTTCCAGGATCTACTGGATCAATAACAAAAAAGGGTACCCATATGGATACCCTTTAAAAATCTTTTGCTTTACTATATGATTAAGAAGCTTTTAACTTCTTTTGAATATCTTGCACGTAAGTTTTGAATTTCTTATCTGTTTCAATTAAGTCTTCAACTGTTTGACACGCATAGATTACTGTAGAGTGATCACGTCCTCCAAAGAAACTACCTATCGATTTAAGCGATGATTTTGTATGATTCTTAGCTAAATACATAGAAATCTGTCTCGCCTGTACAATTTCGCGTTTCCGAACTTTCGATTTCACCATCTCTACTGGCACTTCGAAATATTCGCAAACTAATTTTTGAATGTATTCCATTGAAATCTCTTTGTGGGTATTCTTCACAAAGTTCTTCAACATAGATTTGGCAAGGTTCAAATCGATCTCGCGCTTGTTTAATGTTGATTGGGCTAGTAATGATACCATAGCACCCTCTAATTCGCGAACTGAATTATCAATTTGATTTGCAACATACTCTACCACATTTTCTGGCAGCTCGATACCATCAGAGTACATCTTCTTCTTTAAGATCGCCATACGGGTTTC
>JBEBRI010000079.1:0-17321 GCA_040394915.1 Sphingobacterium sp. | reverse complement strand
TTTTTGAACTTTTAACAAAAAACGTCAAAAATCTCACAAAGGTACAAAACTACTCCTAACTACAAATAATATAAGTGTAACTTTTACCTTTTGATACAAAAAATCGTCGCAAACATACAAAACTTAAACCTCAATTTAGTTTTAATTTGACATATAAATATCATAAAATTAAATTAATATTAACAGATTGTTTAGTATAAAAACATTGATGATTTTGCTAATTTTCCCAAATTATTACCTTTGTGCTTGAAACGAAACAGACAAAATGGCAATTTCATCAACCGTTAACATAAAAAACAAGCGTGCTTCCTTTGAATTTCACCTGTTAGATCGCTATGTCGCTGGCATTGCCTTACTTGGAACAGAGATTAAATCCATTCGTCAAGGTAAAGCGAATATTAACGACAGCTTTTGTTCGTTTTTCGAAGATGGCCTTTATATTCGCAATATGCATATTGCGGAGTACTCTTTTGGTTCTTTCTATAATCACGAGGCTAAGCGTGACAGAAAGCTATTGCTAACGAAGAAAGAGCTCAAGAAATTGCGCGAAAAGGGCGAAGAAAAAGGATATACAATTGTTCCTCTTCGCATTTTCGTGAATGAACGTGGATACGCAAAAATTGAAATCGCCTTAGCGCAAGGAAAGAAGGACTTCGACAAACGTGACAGTATCAAAGAACGGGAATCCAAAAGAGAGCTTGACCGCGTTATGAAACGATAGCCTCGGCTCTGCGTTGATAATTTCCAGGTGTCATATGTTCTCGTTTTCTGAACATACGGACAAAATAATTCACGTCTGAAAACCCGCAAGCATAGCAAACTTCTTTCACAGACAACTTTGATTTTAAGAGTTCCTTAGCTTTGCTGAGACGCTCTTGAATTACAAATTCCATTGGCGTAATGCCGACCTCCTCTTTAAAGACGCGGAATAAACTCGCGCTACTCATATTTACATGTTGACTTAGTTGATTAACAGTTAGCTTGTCATTAATATTTTTAGTGATAAAATTCCGGATATGAACAAGTAGATTATTATGTTGTTCTGTGCCCGGGCTAATAACGGTTGATAACTTTTGTTGTTGTATAATCCTGACCAGCAATTCTTTGAAAAGGATATCCGACAAGACATCTTTGAGTGGATCATTGCCGGTCATCGTCGCAAATAGGCGATCCGTTAGTGAGGCAATTTCACTCGTATTCGCAAAATGTACGTTTTCCCAAGAGAGGTTCCATTGCATACGATTATTGTCTTTGGAATAAAATTCATTGAGGTAATTCAATGTATTTTCTATTTTCTCAGCCGATACGACTAGGGCTGTACACTGGGTCGGATCCTGCAGTGCTGCTTCTGGAAAATCTATTTGCATAGGTTTCAAGGCCGGTAAAACAATCGTTTCTCCGGGGAAATAATCGAATGCTGGCAAATCATTGACATGCATAACTTTCTTACCTTTCAACATATTGATAATCACCATATCGTTAAACTGTAAAGGCACTAAATTGCTTGCCTCATAGGTTTCATAGATGTTTAACTCGAAACTATCAAGGGTATATGCTCTTCTATTTTCAACCAATGAACTCAATTCCCTTTCCTTAGAAAACGGGAGAGCACGAATCAGATTTTTTCCGCTCATATCTAACAAATTTTATAATTGGCTGCTTATCAAATATATAAAATCTATCAATATTTCAAAACCTTCTGTCTTCCTATTCGTCTTATCAATGTCAGATTTCGATAAAGAAGCGACATGATAGAATAATGCTATTGTCTGCGAGGATAATGCTATTGTCAAATTTTCGATTAGCTTAAATTTGGAATAGTGACAATATAAACTTGAAAAAACGATCATATGAGTGCATTAGCAAGACCATCGTTCAAAGAACGATATGACAATTACATTAACGGAGAATTTGTAGCTCCCACCCAAGGAAAATATTTTGATAATATTTCACCATTAGACGGAAAGCCGTTCACACAGGTTGCTCATTCGACCAAGGAAGATATTGACAAAGCTGTTGCTTCTGCGAAAAAAGCATTCGAAACTTGGGGAAAAACCTCAGCTACGGAGCGTAGTATCATCTTAAATAAAATTGCAGATCGTATTGAGCAAAATTTAGAGAAGATTGCAATTGTGGAGACGATCGATAATGGTAAAGCGGTTCGTGAGACCTTAAATGCGGATATCCCCTTAGCGATTGACCACTTCCGTTATTTCGCTGGCGTAATCCGCGCGGAAGAAGGATCATTATCAGAATTAGACGCCAATACGGTTTCTTTAATTGTAAATGAACCTATAGGTGTTGTTGCTCAGATTATTCCTTGGAACTTCCCCATCTTGATGGCCGTATGGAAATTAGCACCAGCTTTGGCTGCCGGATGTACAGTCGTGTTGAAGCCAGCAGAGAGCACACCAACTTCTATTCTGGTATTGATGGAATTGATTGGCGATCTAATTCCTGCAGGGGTAGTCAACATTGTGAATGGATTTGGCTCTGAATTAGGGCGCCATTTAGTGACGCATCCAGACGTGAATAAAGCAGCATTTACTGGTTCTACCGCAACAGGACGCTTAGTAATGCAATACGCCACAGAAAATATTATCCCAGTAACCTTAGAATTGGGAGGTAAATCGCCGAATATATTCTTCTCTTCTGTTATGGACGAAGACGATTCATATCTCGATAAAGCTATTGAAGGAGCTGTACTGTTCGCACTAAATCAAGGCGAGATCTGTACGTGTCCGTCGCGCTTATTAATTCAAGAGGACATCTATGATAAATTTATTGCACGTGTAGTTGAACGTGTGAATCAAATCAAAGTGGGTGATCCTTTGGACCCAACGGTCATGATGGGGGCGCAAGCATCGAAAATCCAAAAGGATAAGATTATGTCCTATATCAAATTGGGAAAAGAAGAGGGTGCAGAAGTATTGACTGGTGGTGATGAAAATCACTTAGGCGCTGGATTGGAAGAAGGATATTACATTAAGCCTACTTTATTCAAAGGCCACAATAAAATGCGTATTTTCCAAGAAGAGATCTTCGGCCCTGTATTAGCCGTAACGACGTTTAAGGACGTAGACGAGGCGATTGCAATTGCAAACGATACAATCTACGGTTTAGGTGCCGGAGTTTGGACTCGTGACGCGCATGAGCTTTATCAAGTTCCGCGCGCTATTCAAGCTGGTCGTGTATGGGTTAACCAATATCACTCCTACCCAGCAGGTGCACCATTCGGTGGTTACAAACAATCAGGTATTGGGCGTGAAAACCATAAAATGATGTTAGCACACTACCGCCAAGCGAAGAATATGCTGATCTCGTACAGCAAAGAAAAACTCGGATTTTTCTAAAAATCAAACATACAATCGGGTAAGGGGTTATTTAGGTAACCCCTTTTTTATAACAGCGCATATGACTTCAAGAATAGATTTAACAGACAAAGCGAAAGAACTAATCCAAGAACTTACGGAAAAACATGGCCCATTGATGTTTTATCAAGCGGGTGGATGCTGTGAAGGAACACAGCCACAATGTTTTGAAAAAGGAGGATTCTATCCCCGAATGAACGATGCAATGATTGGTTTAGTTGAAGGGTATGAATTCTGGATTGATAGAGACCTTTTTGAATATTGGCAATTCTCACACTTTACGTTAGATGTATTGGATGGTTTTGGTCCGGGAGGCTTCTCATTAGAAACACCGCTCGGAAAGACATTTAAAATTCATTACAGATTATTCACCGAAGATGAATTAAAAGATCTGGAACCTGTGATTCGCTATGAACGAGCAGTTGACATTGCTGATTAGTAGAACGATTGTCGCTCGACTTGAAAGTACTGTGCCGTCAATATAGCGGTAAATAAACTTTAGATACAACTTCTGTTCCCTATATTATGTCATAGATAATCAACATTTCATCTACATTTTCTTCTGTTTTAGAATAAAAAACAATCTTTGTTAGGATCATTTTATCCACTTACTGTCGAATAAGCATTAAGTATTGTTTATACGATTGAAGAACAAACTGTAAATTCTGAAAAACATCTACATGTCAGCAATATTCAAACCCCTTAAATTAAAAAATCTAACTCTTTCTAACCGCATTGTGGTCTCCCCAATGTGTCAATACACAGCAGAAGATGGTTTTGCGAACAACTGGCACCTGGTCCACTTAGGACAGTTTGCTACAGGTAAAGCGGGAGCAATTATCCAAGAAGCGACAGCTGTTGTTCCGGAGGGGAGAATCTCCTACGGGGATTTAGGCATTTGGAAAGATGAACATATCGCAAAGTATCAAGAAATAACGAACTTTATTAAAGAGCAAGGTTCTATTCCAGGAATTCAGCTAGCGCATGCCGGTCGAAAAGCAAGCACTGATAAGCCCTGGTTAAGCAGAAAACAGTTCGCACCCAATGAAGAAAATGGATGGCAAACTGTCTCATCCACTGGCATCCCCTATCTCGACTCAGAACATGCGCCGAAAGCATTAGCGCTTGATGAAATAAAAAAGTTGGTAGAACACTTCGCCGATGCAGCGGAGCGCGCTGTGCAGGCTGGATATCAAATCATCGAAATCCATGCGGCACATGGTTATTTAATCCACCAATTCTTATCGCCAATTATTAACAATCGAACTGATGAATACGGAGGAAGTTTTGATAACCGCATCCGATTGTTACTAGAGATCGTTGCGGCAGTAAAAACAAGACTGGATGAGAGACATAGCTTATGGGTTCGTATATCTGCTACCGATTGGGCAGATGGAGGATGGGACCTAGACGCTTCTGTAGCACTCGTAAAATTACTGAAGGAGGCTGGCGTTGAGGTTATGGACATATCCACAGGTGGAGCTGTACATTGGCAGAAAATACCTGTAGAACCAGCATATCAAGTACCGTTTGCTACGAGAATAAAACAAGAAACCGGTATGATTACCGGTTCCGTAGGACTTATAACGTCGGCTAATCAAGCCAATGAAATTGTAGAAAGAGATCAAGCTGATTTCATTCTCATTGGACGGGCTTTCCTAGACGACCCACATCTGGTTTACCATTGGGCAAAAGATCTGTCCGTCGACTTAGCGTGGCCTCATCAGTATGAGCGAGCGAAGTCTTAATCGAAGAAAATTAATCAAGAACTTCTAGCCCTTCCAATACTGGAATGGGCTTTTTGTTGTCATCGAGCGCAACCAACGTGAAACGTCCTTGTATAGCCAATTCACGACCATCGTGGTACATACTCTCTACGAAAATCTCGACAAAAACTTTTAAGCTTGTACGGCCAATAGACTCTACCTTAGCAACAGCTTCCACAATACTCCCAGAAGGGATCGCTTTATGAAAATCAATTTTATCGGTAGAAACGGTAACTAACTGTTTTCGGCAAAAGCGGGTACCACACATAAAAGTTACCTCATCCATCATTGCCAGTGCTTTGCCACCAAAAAGGGTATCATGGTGATTAGTGTGGAAAGGAAACACGGTCATCGTGATACGTGTTTCACTTGCATCGATTCGTTGTTGAACTGTCATTTTGTAATTTGTGACCGCAAAGGTAGGAACTAATTTTCATTTTCGACAAGTACGCCGATCCCCTTTAACAATAACGAAGCGTTAAAAATAGTACATGGACCATCCTTCAACTTATAATCGAATAACATTTCTGCACCATGCACTTGAATATCAAAATGATAGTTCTTTAGATTCTGTGGATAATCTTTTGCCATTTCTGCCAATTGCAAATCATGCGTCGCCAGCATCCCCTTTCCTTTCAATCCAATTAATTTTTTAATAATGGCCTTGGAGCCTAAATATTTATCAACGGAATTTGTTCCACGTAGCATTTCATCAATAAGAAAATAACTCGCCGGAATCTGCTCTACACGCTCCAGGATAAACTTCATGCGATCAAGTTCTGCTTTAAACGTTGAAGTACTCTCATTCAGCGAATCCTTAATACGCATATACGTCACGAGCTCATAAATCGGAATAGAAAACTGCTTTGCACAGACTACGGCACCCGCATAAGCCAGGACAGCATTCACCCCAACGGTTCTTAAAAAAGTACTTTTACCCGCCATATTGGAACCGGTGATCAATGCAATTTGATGATCCTCGGACGAATAATCATTCGCAACAGACTTGTCAGAACTAATCAAGGGATGATTCAGCTCCTCCGCTTTCACATGAACATTGATAAAATCTTGCTGAATCGAAGGAAGTACCCAATCCGGAAAGTTATAGCGCAGGATAGCCAATGATACGAGCGATTCGTATGAGCTTATTGCATCGAATCCAGACACTATGGTATCTTGGTAGCTATCCTTCCACTTGTTGATGGCCATAACTTGTTTGAAGTCCCAAAGGAATAGCATATTCAATATAGCACCTACTAACATATTATTGCGGGCATCCAGCTTATCGATCAATTGTCCCAATTCGCGAATAACCGTCGACAGCTTCTTATCCTGCTCATGCAAGCTCAATTTAGTCTGTAGCGTCTTGTTTAACGTAGCATGATATTCCCGATCCTCAATTAATTTAATCGCATCTGCAAAGGCAATCAGCGAAACCCCAATCTTATCGATCTTGTTCGAGAACTGGCTCACCTTTCCGGCTTGACTCATCGTCCATAACAGATGTACAATCCCAAGCATAATCAGATAAGAGGAAATATTAAAAAGAAACAGGGAAATTAAGATACCTGCTAAGAAGATCCAGGGTGCTACCGGCACGTATAAGCGCATAAATGCGTTTCCGAAAGCCATGGACTTGTCGTGAAAATAACTTTGAATGTAGGTTCTCAAATTAACTTTAGATCCTAAATTAAAAAGCATCTTCGTTTGAAAGGACTGTAGATGTTCTGGATCTTGACTCAATTCTGTAGACGCTTCTTGGCGTTCTAGAATATCCGCTCTTCCCGCGGCCTTTAGAAGCCAACCTGCCAATTCAGCAATACCGTCCTTCGTCGCACAGCGATTAATCTTGGAAAATAAAGAGTGTGGACCAAATATATCGAGATCAGCCGTATAGGGATGTTTCGGATCTTCAAATGCTGCCCCATCGGCATATATATTTTTATTCTCCTCGATCATCTGAATCTCGTTCTCGTTGATCTGCAAGAAAACCTTTCTCTCCTCCAGCTTACGCTCTAATTTACTATGACGGAATACCAAAAAAATAAAGAGCAAGATGACTCCAATGATGGTCCCGACGACTAAAAAGATATTATTAGTCTTAAAAAGTTGAAATACTAAAATCCCCCCACCGATCATGATTGCTAGGCGCAAAAAGGAGTTTCTCGTCATTTGCTGCTCTAATCCACCAATCGTTTCTCGAACTGTTTTTATGTTGTTATGATAAAATGCGTGACTCATGCCTTAAAAATAAAAAAAGCCCAGCAAAGCTGAGCATAATATCTTTCCAAATAGCAACCTTCGATCTTTTTACCAAGCTTGATCACCAACAAGCGGGACAAATCGGAAGGTATCTAATTCAATACGTTCAAAGTCATTCTCCCCAACACGAAGAATGGTTACCATCTTTTGAAACTTCTCATCACCGACCGGAATGACCATTAATCCTCCAAGGCGTAATTGCTTCAACATCTTTTCCGGAACGAAAGGCGCCCCAGCCGTCACGATAATCTTGTCGTATGGGGCATGAGCAGGAATTCCTTTGGAGCCATCGCCCAAAAAGAAATTCGGCTTATAGCCCATGTAAGGAAGCACTTGTACTGTTCGGCGGTATAGGTTTTCCTGGCGTTCTATCGTAAATACATTCGCCCCCAATTCTAATAAAATACAAGTTTGGTAGCCTGAACCTGTTCCAATCTCCAGCACCTTATCCCCCTTGTTTATATGTAAAAGCTGACTTTGATAAGCAACCGTATATGGCTGAGAAATGGTTTGCCCATCCCCAATCGGAAATGCGATATCGCGGTACGCCTGATTCCAAAAGGTTTCATCGAAAAAGAAATGTCGAGGAACCTTTCCAATGGCGTTCAACACCCGCTTATCGTCAATACCACGCTTCTCAAGGTGTTTCACGAGCTGTTTCCTAGCCCCTTGTTCCCGATAATTATCTACAAACTTGTATGCCATATCGCTCAAAAATACCCTTAATTTATTACATTTTTAAGCTTAAAATGCAATTCACTACAGGTCAGAAGCATGTCCAATTTTCCTTAAAAACAAACAAAACCATGAATTAATTCGTAAATTAGAAGATCAATTTGCGCTATCTTATTGCATCGCACAACGTTGCAAAATAAGGTATCCGCATCATGCGACAAAGTCTATTCAAAATGAATATAAACTCTATATTTAGAAACCAAGTACAAAACATGATCCCCATGAGGCAATTATTTACAATTCTCCTAATCGCACTATTCCAAATCAACACAGTATCCGCACAAGAACAGCAAGCTTCTCCAAAAGATGACGATATCATTAAGGTATTGGCTATTGGGAATAGCTTCTCGGAGGATGCACTGGAGAACTACCTTTACGAGATGGCGAAAGCCGCAAATAAGAAAATCGTTATCGGCAATTTATATATTGGCGGTGCACCGCTATCCTTACACTTAAAAAATGCACATAACAATAACAAAGCATATAATTACCGTAAGATAAGCTTAGACGGTACAAAAACGAAGACCGATAAAGTTAGTATTGAAGAGGCTTTAGCGGATGATAATTGGGATTATGTAAGTCTCCAACAGGCAAGTCCGCTATCGGGAAAATACAGTGTGATTATGGAAACATTACCAGATGTATGGACCTATGTATTTGCACATATCCATCCGGACACGAAATTGGTATATCATCAAACATGGGCTTACCAAAAAGACTCCAAACACGAGGGATTTAAGAACTACAATCAGGATCAAATCGTCATGTATGATAGTATAATCAATGCGACGTCTCAAATCGATAAATCTGGGGACTTCAGTTTTGTTGTGCCTAGTGGAACAGCAATTCAGAATGCGCGAACCAGCAGTATTGGCGATCATTTCACCCGCGATGGATACCACCTTGATCTCGACTACGGACGATTCACCGCAGCAGCAACTTGGTATGCCAAGCTATTTAATTTAGATCCACGGAAAAATAGCTATAAACCGGAAAAATTAACAGATTTGCAGGCTAAAATTGCCAAACAAGCAGCACAGAAAGCTGTAAAAAAACCTTTCAAAATTTCTCGAATCAAACTTTAAGATTGTAGACTCAAGATGTCAGACAATCAATCAATAAGGTCTGACATCTTGCTTGTTCATTTTTTATTGACAGATATCCCATCAAATACACTTTGTTCGTTCTGCATTCAAAGTAGTAGTAACCAAACTCTAAGCTTGGCAAAAGCCAAATCTCCATTTCGATTTTCCGTACTTAAATTGATGTATTCAAAATTTAAGGCCTAATAGGGATCCACATCAATCTGTACGCGAACGCCTTTATTCTTTTTGTCGAGTTCGAAATGCAGTATGGCCTGTTTAATTAGCTCTTTAACTTTGACAATCGAAATATCTTTACGTTCAATCTTAAGGGTAATGGTTTGAATAAAATTATTCCGCACTCTAGCTACTAATGGGGGCTCAGGCCCCAATACACGCGACGCTAACGATTGGCGCAGTAAAGCCGCTAAATGATCTGCTGCAGCATGCACCAAATCTTTATCCGGATGCTTTACATCCAATTTTATTAACCTATAAAAGGGAGGATACTGATAATTTTTCCGCTCCGTAACTTCCGTCATAAACATGCCATCGAAATCATGATTTTTAACCTGTTCTAAAATTCGATGGTTAGGTGTATAGGTCTGAATAATCACTGTACCTTCCGCCTGTCGACGACCCGCACGACCTGAAACTTGCGAAAAAAGCGAAAATGCGCGTTCATAGGCTCGGAAGTCAGGAAAGTTAATCATCCCATCGGCGTTGATAATACCGATTAAACTCACATTTCCAAAATCAAGCCCTTTCGTGATCATCTGTGTACCAATCAATACATCGAATTCTTGGTTATCGAAAGCTGAAATGACGCGATCAAAGCCATACTTGCCTTTCGTCGAATCGAGGTCTAGGCGACCGATTCGTAAGTCGGGCATTAATAATTCAAGCTCTTCTTCCACCCTTTCTGTTCCGAAGCCCTTACTCTGCATATTCGGCATTCCGCAGGCAGGACAAACATTTAACGTTTCTTCCGAAAAACCGCAATAGTGACAATGCAGAAGGTTACTTGTTTTATGATAGGTAAGACTTACATCACAATTCACACATTTAGCAACATAACCACATGTTCCACATTGCAAAAAAGGCGTATGACCTCTTCTGTTTTGGAACAAAATAACTTGTTCCTTTTTGTCAACAGTTTCCTGTATTGCCGTCACCAAAGTCTTACTAAAATAGGAGCTCATTTCATCCTTTCGGGATGCTTCTGCAATATCAACCACTTGAATTTTAGGAAGCTTTGCATCCCCGAAACGTTCCAGTAACTCGACTAATCCATATTTTCCAGATTTAGCATTATAGTATGATTCGACAGAAGGTGTTGCTGAACCTAGTAATACTTTAGCATGATGTTGATGGGCCAAATAAATGGCCGTATCGCGCGCATGATAGCGTGGCGCCGGATCATATTGTTTGTAGGAGTTTTCATGCTCCTCGTCGACAATAATTAACCCCAAATCCTTAAAAGGAAGAAATACGGAAGATCGAGCACCAATAACAACCTGGAATTCGGATTTACGAACCTTGTGCCAAACCTCTGCGCGTTCATTATCATTAAACTTGGAATGATAAACCCCTAATTTATCGCCAAAATGAAGTTTTAAGCGTTCAGTGATCTGCGCAGTCAATGCAATTTCCGGCAATAAATATAAGGCATTCTTTCCTTGAGCTAAGGCCTCCTCGATTAAACGAATATAGAGTTGCGTTTTTCCAGATGCCGTAACGCCATGTAATAAGACCACATCCTTCTCATTAAAAAACCGCTTTATGCGATTGTATGCCGACTGTTGCGCTTCGCTAAACTTAAAATCGGGCGATAGGATAACGTCTGTTCCTTCAAAACGACTTACGACTTTTTCTTCGACCTCTAATACACCTTTATCAATTAATCCGGTAATTGCTGAGCTTCCACAGCCACTGGCTTCCATTAAGTCTTGACGTGAAATATCGGTCTTCGTCTTTCGCAATTGGAAATAAGCAAGTATCGCATCTTGCTGTTTTGGAGCACGATTCAACTCATCCAATAAGCTGCGTTTACTTTCATCATCAAAAAATACTTTTGATAATTTCAAAAAGACTTTCGTCTTTGGTTTATACTTTTCTTTGATCTCCTCAGAAATCAAGATATAGCCATGTTCAAATAAACTTCGTAATAATGGAAACACCGACTTCTGTCCCAATATCTTCATCACATCGTTGACCGACAATTCCCCCGCAACATCCAATGCTTCGAGCACCATATATCCCTTGTCAGAGAGCAAGGAACGATCCAAGTCAGGATTTTCAGCGGCGATGATTTTTGTTTCTGAAGCCATTTTTAAAGCCGCGGGAAGAGCAGCCTGCATAACATCCCCCGTATGACACATATAATACGCTGCCATCCAATCCCAAAGTTGCAATTGTCGTTGATTGACAATCGGCTCCTCGTCGGCTACGTCTAAGATATACTTGGCCTCATATTTCGCGGGCGCTTCTTGATCAATAGATTTCACAATTGCGGAGTAGATCTTGTTCTTTCCAAACTGAACGATCACACGTACGCCAATTTCTATACGTTCGTTGAGTTCAAAAGGAACTCGATAGGTATAGGTCTTCGCAATAGCTAAAGGTAGTACGACTTCAACAAATAGTGTTCTCCGATCTCGGGGCAACAATTCCAATTCAGACATACTACAAAAATATAGAAATAAAGGATTAACGGACGCTATTTATCGGATTAAATAAGCTTGAACCAAAAGCTAATCTAAGCCCAATTCATTAATCATCGTTTGATAATGATTGAGAAAATAATGATATAACTTAAAAGCTTCTGTAGATTCATAATCCGTCGGTAATATTCCGCGATCTGAAACCTCAAAAATATCAGCACCTGGATATGCTAGTAAAATCGGTGAATGCGTAGCGATAATAAATTGAGAATCCTTCTCGACTAATTCTTTCATCTTTATCATCATTGCAAACTGGCTTGTGATGGAAAGAGCCGATTCGGGCTCATCAAAAATATACAGGCCTTTACCGAACAACCGATGATTAAAGAAAGAAAGGAAACTCTCTCCATGGGAGCGCTCATGCAGATTTCCTCCATACAAGCTTTCTAATGTACCAGCATCTCCCTCAAAGACGCGTTCGACTTCTGAAGAAACATTGTAAAAGCTCTCTGCACGTAGAAAAAAACCATCTTGATTGCGTTCTGACCCTCGCACAAGGGTTATATTTTCGAATAAATTAGAGTGTGATTGCTTCGTGTCAAACCTAAAATTGCGACCTCCCCCTTCAGGATTAAAACCCGAATTGATCGCAACAGCTTCTATTAAGGTTGATTTTCCAGCCCCATTCTCCCCAACGATAAACGTCACTGGCTTTCGAATATTCAGTTCATCTAAATGAAAAATAGATAGAATATTATGCGGATAGAATTGGCGCATTTCCCTCTCTAAATCATTCCTTATCTGCTTAATATAAATCATTTGAGAATGAAAATAATAAAAACAATACCTGTTAGACACTTCTTGCGAACATTACTGTCACCTTAACCCAACAAAGAAGAATTTAAAGGCTTAAGCTACGAGCCATGTACGATTAAACTTAAGCTAAGGTCCAAACGAAATGCAAAAAAAGAGAGAATGAGTTCATCACTCATTCTCTCTAAAAAACCTTATGGAAGGATATTTTTTATTGCAGGAAGATCAACGGATTCAACCGCAAATCTAGATGCTTATTTCTATAGACTAATATCTGTAAACGCCCTGAAATGCATTTTGCGCTATGCTCTATGTTTAATAGCAGCGACAAAAAGTGCAATCCAGCCGATCATAAAGCATAAGCCACCAATTGGGGTTATTGGCCCGATTACAGATATGTTCTCTAATCCCAGCAAGTTTCTAGTGCTCAATAGATATAGAGATCCTGAAAACAGCAGGATACCTACTGTGAACATGATAAATGATACTTTAATGGATTGACTTTTCGCTCTAGAAAAAGTAGATAAAAAGAGTAAGGCTAAGGTGTGGTAAAAATGATATTCATTGGCTGTAGCCCAAGTTTCCAATTGCTTATCGGAGATCTTTCCTTCCAGCCCATGCGCGCCAAAAGCCCCTAATATCACGGCTAACAGACCGAAAAAAGATGCTGTTAAAATGATTTGTTTGTTCATAAATAAAGCTAAAATAACCGCTTGTAAAATTTCGATTATAAATGTATAAAATAACTTCTTAAAAGCCCTCAATTTTTGCAATTTTGTCTATATTGAAGATTTATTACCTTTGAAGTATCAGGTTTAACGTACATGAGAAATACCATTATTGTTTCAATACTCTTATTTATTGCGGTTGTCGTAGCGTCGGTTTTTTATTTTGGGGATCTAAATAAGGAGGAAAAGAAATCCGTTAAACCGATTAATTATTTACCAAACGACACCTATCTCATTACTTCATTTGTTAATGACGCTACCACCGATAATATATTTAAGGACTTCGAGATTTTCGAAGCCATTCTAGGGCACACCTTTCAAGATCATTTAACCCAGCTCAAACAACAAATTCTACGAAATAAGGAAATTTCAAACTACTTGAATGACCAAGAAATGTTTGTTTCCTTCCATCCAGAAAAAAACAACATTGCACTATTGTTCAGTATCCCCAGCAGTGAGAAAATTGACACGGAAGTAATCAATCAATTGTTGCCTAAAATAGGATCAGCCTATCAGGTTCAACAGAAAGATACCCTGGGAATTAAATTGTTTAGCTATAAAGCAGAAAAGTCAGATTCAACTTTTTATGTAAGTTATTTAGATGACATTTTTTTCGCGTCCTACAGCAAGGATTTACTCTTCAAAACGCTGGATAAAAAGACGCCTAAATTTGAAGAAAAACAGATTGAGTTTTTCAATAAAAACAATAAGCGAAATACGCCATTCACCGTTTATTTAGCGCAGCAGAATCTTCCTGCCATCGTCGATAAATTTAGAAGAAATAAACCCGGTGATTTCCTTCGTCAGTTCATCAACTTAAAAGGACAAACAGCTTGGAATATTAATTATAAACAAGATGCTTTAATGCTATCTGGCGAGAGTGAACTTGAGCAGGTCAAAGGTCAGTATATTGCTCTTTTCGCGAATCAACGGAAGACAACACAGCGTTTATACAACTACTTCCCTTCGAACGCCGCTATGTTTATCGAATATTCATATAGCGACGCAAAAACATGGCAAAGCGATTTAAAAGCATGGCATGCGGTAACGGACGATTCTAAACAACTGGAAGGGCAAAGCAAGGAGATTGAAAAAAACAGATCGGATCTATTAACTACTTTTCAATCTGCCATGGGTGGCGATTTTGCCGTAGTGGAACAAAACAACAGTGATTACTTAGGATTTATCAATGTCCAAGATAGCAGTAAATTCTTGGACGCACTTAGTCATATCGCCGAATCTGTAGGCGACAGTACCTATCGTTTTCGATATGCGAATATCCCATATCGTTTCTACGGTGAGGGAATGAAAGCATTTAATCGTCCGTATTTTACGAGAATCGACGGATTGATCGTAATGGCAAACCATCTCTCTACTTTACAAGAGTATGTACAAAAATGGAAGCGGAAAGATTTGTTGATCGGCACCTTAGGCTTCAAAAACTATGAGAAAATTCAAGGGAACGAAGCTAATGTCACCGTATTTCTAAATACAAAGAATGCTAGTAACTTCTTGATCAATAATCTAGAGACGCCATACAGTAAGAATTTTAGAGATAACAAAGAATATAATTTACAAGAGTTCTATTCTTGGTCTTTACAATTAACTGGTAATTCCGGCAATTTCTTAAGTCGTTTATACGCGATATACAAAAGTAAAAACACACTAGGTGTCACTCCTGAATGGACCTATGCAATGGGTAGCCGACTAATAACAGGCCCTTTTGTATTCGAGCAATCCGATACTTCTCAATTTATCCTTACACAGGAGCAGGATCATACCGTCCATGCGGTGCATCCTTCAGGCAACAAGCTTTGGACAACTCTTTTCTCGGGAAGAATCGTTGGAAAAGTACAGCAGTTGAAAGACCGCAGTTTAATCGCTGTTACGGATCGTCGTCGCTTATACCGTTTTGACACACAGGGTAAGAGCTTAAAAGGATTTTCAACCAGTATTAAAGATGAACCGGTCGCACAACCTACCTACGTCGACTGGGGAAATCAGCAAATGCTCTTAATTCCTGCAAAAAACCGAGTGATGGCTTACGATCTTGAAGGTGGACCGATAGAAGGTTGGGACGATGTGCAGGTGGAAGGTGAGATTTTAGGCCCGATTCAATTTCATGACAATAAAGCGATCGTAACTAGCAGTTATGGTCGTGTATATTTCTTTGATATTGATGGGCATAAAGTTCAAGAAATCGATGTACCTGGCGATATAAACTTCGTCAGCAATGTCGGCATTGTTATTCGCGAGAATCAGACCTTGTATTATGCTTGTGATGAACTCGGCGACGTCTATATGATGAACTCCGAGGGACAAAGCAGCAAAGTACTTGAGGGAAAATGGAACAGCAAGTATCAAGCAGATTTTGAGAATGTACATAGTACTTCGGCACCCGAACTGATCGTCCTTGATGGACCACAACTCCAAGTATATGAGCTTGGTGATAGCTTAAGACGAGTCTATGAATATACGTTTACACAGAATGTCGAAAATAGGCCTTATTATTTCGCTTCGGGCACCGGGGGCTTAATGAGTTTAGGCATTGCGTCACAAGGCACTAACTTAATCTATTTATTTGCAGAAAATGGAACACTAGTCGATGGTTTCCCTGTCGAAGCACAACCCCTGTTCTATTATGGAAAGATTAACTACAACTCGGCGAACTATTTGATCTGCACACGTCGAGATTTTAAACTCTATGCATACCGACACTAACGAACTAATCATCAAGCCATTCCTTGCCTAAGCACAGGCGTAAAATTGATGTTAAAGGGGGATAGTTTTTTTTCTTAAGCCAACTTTTTTTCAGTAGGTTTGCATTCACAAAATATATATGTTACAAGGAGAAGAAAATTTACATTTACTAACCGAACCTAGAAAGATCATTATTACCACGCACCATAAACCTGATGGCGATGCGTTGGGCTCATCCTTAGGATTATATTACTGGTTGAAGAAAAACGGTCATGATGTACAAATTGTGCTTTCATCGGATTTCCCGTCTTTCCTAGATTGGATGCCAGGACGTGAGTCTTTGATTATTTATCCCGAGCAACCCGACATAGCGCAGCAACTGTTTGATGATGCCGAGATTATTTTCTGCTTAGACTATAGTGCTCTTTCCAGAACAAATATTTTGGAACCGGTTATTCGTGAAGCGAAGGGTCAAAAATGGATGATTGATCACCATTTGGATCCAGAGGACTTTGCGGCTCTCTCCTACTGGAACTCGGATGCGGCAGCAACAGCGCAACTAGTTTATACGTTTATTGCTGAAGTTTGCCATAAAGCAGATCAAGTTGACGAGTTAATAGCAACCTGTTTGTACACGGGTATCATGACAGACACGGGTTCATTCCGCTTTCGTTCGACAACTGCTGAAGTGCACCGCATTATCGCCAATCTACTCGATGCCGGCGCGAGAAACTGGGAAATTCACGAACATATCTATAATAGTTCTACTGAAAATAGACTGCGTTTCTTAGGGTATTCACTCATGAATTGTCTGGAAGTCATTCCAGCGTATCACACGGCTTTATTTGCATTAACCAAAGAAGATTTACAAAAGTTTAATGTGACAACAGGCGATACGGAAGGTTTAGTAAACTATGCATTATCAATAAAAGGCATTCGATTGGCCGGATTATTTGTAGACAGAACTGAATTAATTAAACTATCTTTGCGTTCTATTGGCGATATCCCTTGTAATGAGATAGCTAGAAAGCATTTTAATGGAGGTGGTCACCTCAATGCAGCCGGAGGAAATTCATCCGACGATCTACATAGTGTGGTAGAAAAATTCAAGGCGATATTGCCTGAGTATAAGAATTATTTAACATAAGCATATTTTAAGCGTTATAAATAGAAAAATGAAAAAATCAATTTTATTATTGAC
>JBEBRI010000078.1:0-17670 GCA_040394915.1 Sphingobacterium sp. | reverse complement strand
AACTTTGCAACCGAATCATTCATTTGTAAATCTTTGAACGTGAATAGAAAACTTACCATCGGTACCCGAGGCAGTGAATTGGCATTATGGCAAGCTAACTTTGTGAAGGATCGATTAGCAGAGATTGGTGTTCAGGCCGAACTAAAAATTATTAAAACTCAAGGCGATATCATTCAACATCTACGTTTGGATAAGCTCGAGGGCAAAGGATTTTTTACCAAGGAATTGGAAGAAGAATTACTTTCTGGACAAATTGATCTAGCCGTACATTCGCATAAAGATCTTCCTACGGTAAATCCTCCAGGATTAATTATCGCTGCCGTATCGGATCGTGAAGATCCATCAGAGGTCCTTATTATTCATAAAGATTGTGTGGATATCAGCAAACGTCTTTCTGTAAAGCATGCTGCAACAATTGGCACTTCATCAAACCGTAGAAAAGCACAGCTATTATCCATACGTCCTGATTTAGAGTTTGATGATTTACGTGGCAATTTGCAAACGCGTGTTCAAAAATTGAGGGATGAGAAATATGATGCGATTATGCTTGCCAAAGCTGGGGTGAGTCGTATCAACATGGATCTTTCCGATTTTCATATTGAAGAATTATCACCCATTATGTTGGTGCCGGCGCCAGCGCAAGGGGTTTTAGCGATTCAGATTCGCGAAAACGACCAAGAGTTGTTTAACGTACTTCAGGGCATAAACGATGCTGATGTAGCAGAGACTATTGCTGTAGAACGTAAAGTACTAAACTTATTCGATGCAGGATGTCATGCTCCACTGGGAAGCTACTGTCGTAAGAAGGATGGCGTTTTCCAATCATGGACATCGATTGCTGATGATAATGAAGATTTCCCGGATCGTGTATTCCTAGAGTCAGCGACATCAGAAGGAATGGCAGAGAAAATTTTCTCCAAATACAGCAAAGAAAGAAAGCTTCCTAAGTCTATTTTCATCACGCGTGATTTAGATGAGAACTCCTATTTAGCGCGCTCATTGAAGAAACATAATATTGAAGTGGACGACCGCTCATTAATCCGAATCTTCCCAACGATTAATAAATTAGATTCGTTTATATTGAAACGTGCGGACTGGATTTTCTTTAATAGTAGAAACGCCATCGAGCATTTCTTCAAACTGGATCCTTTAATTTTAAAGAAGACAAAGATTGCTGTATTGGGTAGAGGATCGGAAGAAACCCTACGTAAATTTAATAGAACGGCAGATTTTACTGGAGACCATCTAGGAATTAATACGGATGGTATAGGTGCGGAATTTGCGAAATTGGTAGATGGACAAACTGTTTTATTCCCACGTGCAGAGGGTTCCTTGCAAACGATTCGTAAAGCTTTAACCGAAAACACTAAAATCATCGATATGCCAATTTATGAAACGGTAATCGAAGAAGAGGTGGATAAAAGTAACGCAGATGTCCTAATTTTCACGAGTCCAAGCAATGTAGAGGCCTACTTCAGAGAAAATTTAGTGGATCCTGGTCAGAAAATTATCTGTATTGGTAACAGCACCGCTAGTGCAATTGCTGAAATGGGATTAAAATATACGCTTCCTTATTCGCCCGATGAAATCGGATTGGCAGAAGCCATATTTGGATTAGACTATTAAAACAACAACATACAAGGGGGCATGCCCCCTTTCATATTAAATAATTATCATGATACACCGTCCTAGAAGAAACAGAAAATCAGCAGTCATTAGAGATATGATTCAAGAGAATCACCTATTTGCTGCTAACTTGATTTTCCCCTTGTTTATTGTAGATGGAGAAAACCAAAAGGTTGAAGTATCCTCTATGCCTGGCATATACCGATATTCTGTCGATAATTTACTTCGCGAAGTAGAAAGCTGTATGAACCTCGGCCTAAAAGCTTTTGATTTATTTCCTGCCGTTGAGGAATCTTTAAAAGATAAATATGCGACGGAAAGCTACCGTAAAGGAACTTTGTACTTGCGCGCGATCGAGGCCGTAAAACAACGATTTCCTGAAGCTTGTATCGTAACGGATGTGGCTATGGATCCTTATAGCTCGGATGGTCACGATGGAATCGTCAAGAATGGCGAGATTCTAAACGATGAAACCTTAGAAGTTCTCGGAAAGATGGCACTCGCTCATGCGCAAGCTGGTGCTGATATCATTGCTCCTTCTGACATGATGGATGGCCGCATTGGTTACCTTCGTGACGTCTTGGATACGAATGGTTTTACTAATGTTTCATTGATGTCCTACACTGCGAAATATGCTTCCGCATATTATGGACCATTTAGAGACGCATTAGGTTCCGCGCCTAAAAAAGGCGATAAAAAAACCTATCAAATGAATCCTGCAAACAGTCGAGAAGCATTAATCGAAGCGCAATTAGACACGCAAGAAGGTGCAGACTTTTTAATGGTTAAACCTGGACTTCCGTATCTTGATGTCATCAAATTACTGCACGACAACTTTGACTTACCAATCGCAGCCTATAACGTATCAGGCGAATACGCCATGTTAAAAGCCGCAATTGCAAATGGCTGGTTAAGTGAGCAAGTAATTTTAGAAACCTTAATGAGTTTTAAACGCGCCGGAGCAACTTCAATCCTGACTTACCATGCCAAGGAAGTGATTGAAAAAGGCTGGGTAAAATAGCTGATAAATCAATTAAATGGCTATTTTTGTAGGGCTTACTGAATAGCCTACTATCATTCTTTTGAATACAATGGAACACACAAGAATTAAAGACTTATTAAAATCGGAAGAATTCGGAAAAGAAGTAATCGTAAAAGGTTGGGTTCGTACTTTCCGTAATAATCAATTTATTGCAATCAACGATGGTTCAACCATCAATAATATACAGGCTGTAGTCGACTACGAAAATACAGCTGATGAAATCTTAAAGCGCATAACAACAGGCGCTGCGGTTCGCGTTCAGGGTGTTCTAGTAGAATCCCAAGGTAAAGGACAGCGCGTAGAAGTTAAAGCCACAGACGTCTCAATTATTGGCGATTCTGACCCTGAGAAATATCCTTTACAACCAAAGAAACACAGCTTGGAGTTCTTACGCGAAATAGCTCATTTACGTTTCCGCACCGGAACTTTCAACGCAGTTTTCAAAGTGCGTAATGCATTGGCATTTGCTGTGAATAAATTCTTTCAAGAAAGAGATTTCGTTTACATGCATACGCCTATTATCACAGGCTCCGATGCGGAAGGCGCCGGAGAGATGTTTCAAGTAACTACGTTAGATTTAAACAATCCCCCACGTACGGAGAGTGGTGCAATTGACTATAAAGAAGATTTCTTCGGAAAAGCAACAAACCTTACGGTTTCTGGTCAGCTTGAAGGTGAATTAGCTGCAATGGCTTTCGGGAATATTTATACATTCGGTCCGACTTTCCGTGCGGAGAATTCGAATACAACACGTCACCTTGCAGAATTCTGGATGATCGAACCAGAGATGGCTTTCTACGAATTGGAAGACAATATGGATCTTGCTGAAGATCTATTAAAGTATGTTATTCGGTATGCACTCGAAAATTGCGCGGAAGAAATCGAGTTCTTAAAGAACCGTTTATTGGAAGAAGAAAAATCTAAGCCTCAAGCAGATCGTTCGGAACTTGACTTAATCGAAAAACTAAAATTCGTTATCGACAATGATTTCGAACGCGTAACCTATACAGAAGCTGTAGAGATTTTGCAGAAGAGCAAACCTAACCAAAAGAAACAGTTTAAATACTTAATTGAAGGATGGGGTGCGGATCTTCAATCAGAACACGAACGTTATTTAGTTGAGAAACATTTTAAGAAACCGGTTATCTTAACCGACTACCCTAGAGAGATTAAATCTTTCTATATGAAGCAGAATCCAACAGACGCGCAAGGTAGAAATACCGTTCGTGCGATGGATATCTTGTTCCCTGGTATAGGTGAGATGGTTGGCGGTTCTCAACGCGAAGAAAACTTAGATAAATTGATCACTCGAATGGGTGAAGTAGGCATACCTACAGAAGAAATGGAGTGGTTCTTAGATACACGCCGCTTCGGATCCGTACCTCACTCTGGCTTTGGTGTAGGGTTCGAACGTTTAGTCTTATTTACTACCGGGATGACCAATATTCGTGACGTGATACCTTTCCCAAGAACTCCAAAAAACGCAGAGTTTTAATCTGTTTCAAGAAAACATCAAAAACCGTCAAAACAAACTAATTTTGACGGTTTTTGTTTTACTATAAAAAGAGAGCTAGTTTAATCTAATTTTATGCTACTAAAAATATACAACGATAACCCGAACCCGAAATCTATTCAGCAGGCTGTAGATATTCTCCGTAAAGGCGGTGTCATTATCTATCCTACGGATACCGTTTATGGTATAGGGTGCGATATCACCAATCAAAAGGCGATTGAAAGGGTATGTGCAATCCGTGGCTTAAAACCAGATAAATCGAATTTATCTTTCATCTGTTATGATCTAACAGATATTTCGCAGTACACCAAACCTTTTGATACCGCTGTATTCCGCGTCTTAAAAAAAGCACTTCCAGGACCTTTTACATTTATCTTCAATGCGAGCTCGCAGGTTCCTAAGCTTCTCAGCTCTAAGAAAAAGACCGTTGGTATACGTATTCCGGACAATAATATCGTTCGGGAAATCGTAAAAGAGCTTGGTAATCCAATTGTAACTACATCCATTCACGATGAGGATGAGATCATTGAGTATTCTACTGATCCTGAGTTAATCTATGAAAAGTATCAGGAGAAAGTGGATCTCGTCATCGATGGTGGCTATGGCGATAACGTAGCTTCGACTGTCGTTGATCTAACAAGTGGAGAATTTGAAGTAATCAGGGAAGGTAAAGGAGATTTAGATCTTTATCTCTAACGAACTGCTTCTACTTTTTCCTTTATCGCTTGATTGAAAGATTCAAAACCTGCCAACGTATTTCCATGTATCATTTTCTTGAGGAATGGCACAAGGATGCCTGTAAATATCTCTCCTTGAATTAATAGTGTCTGTTGATCTGAGATTGCTTTCAAAAGAAAATAATGCTCCCCATCAAAGATACCATCAAGGCCTAAACGCCCTTTCCAACGAAGCTCTTTATTCAGATCTATTTTCAAGAAAATAGGATTCATTTTAATTGATGTACCACCAGGTTGCTGTAAAATTACTCTTGTCCTTTTCCCAACGCTTGGGATACCTTCAAAAGATCGAATCGTTGGACTCCATGATGAGTATGTTTTAAAGTCGCTTAATATATTCCAAATTGCTGTAGCAGATCTATTAATTAGCACTTGTGTTTCTATAATTTCTTTCATACGATAAAGATAGTGGCTGTATTTTCAACAGTACTTGACATTTATCAAGAAGATTTTTTAGTAAATTAAGGGAAAGAAACAGACTATGAGTGCAACGATAGATAATATATTACATCGAGTAACAGACGCATTTTCAAGCTTGGCTTGTATAGAAGGTATCGTTCTTGGCGGATCTAGAGCAACGGGAACATCCCACAAAGACTCTGATATAGATATTGGATTATATTATCAACCACATTGCATTGACTACGAATTACTCAACGAAAGAGCCCGCTTACTCGATGATCAAAAGCGAGAAGCACTTATCGGAAAAGAAGGAGACTGGGGACAATGGGTAAACTTTGGCGCTTGGTTACAAATTGATGGACATCCCGTAGACTTAATCTTTCGAGACATTGGACGCGTAGAAAATATAATCGATCAAACAAATGCAGGTATCTTCTCCAATAATTACCATGTCGGCCATCCGCACGCTTACCTAAGCTATATGTATCGTGGAGAACTGGCAACCTGCAATATACTGTATTCTAAAAATCAGCAATTCAACGATTTAAAAACGATCGCTCAGCAGTACCCAGACAATCTACAAGTTTCAATTATACAGTTCTATCTTTTCGAAGCCGATTTCAGCTTAAAACTTGCGAAAAAAGCTAAGCTTTCTGGCGATCAATATTACCTCAGTGGACTTGTATTCCGAGTCGTATCCGCACTTAATCAAGTCATATTTGCTAAAAACAAAATTTACTTCTTAAACGAAAAGAATGCCGTACTAAGAATTGACAGTTTTGAGTTTGCCCCTAGTATGTATCAAGTACGAATTAATGAGGTGTTTGAAAAACTTTACGAACAGCAGTCCGTCAGTTTTAACATTCTAGAGGAGTTATCCGCAGATGTGCAGAACCTCATCTCTTTTTATTAAAGACTTATTATCCCTTACTTCTTATCCTAGAGAGTGTCTCCGGACTCATGCCTAATACAGATGCTATATATTGAAGTGGAACCTGATTGAAAAGATCTTTCTGCTGTTCAAAATATTGCCTATAGCGTTCTTCTGCTGAAAGTGCGATAAAGTTAAAAATACGTTGCTCCAATAGCATAAAGCACTTTGCAATAAAACGTTTCTCCAATATATTCCAATCTGGAATCTCACCCTCTATAGTTTGATAATCCTTCTTGTTCAACGTAAATAGCTCTACTGGAGTTAACGCCTCAATACTCCATTTGGCTTTCTGATCAAATAGAAAGGACGCCAAATCGGTCACAAAATACCCTTGCCCTCCTATCCATTGCGTCACTTCTTTATCCGGCGTTTGTCGAAAAACGCGACAATATCCAGCCTGTATAAAGCTCATCTTTTCACAATTCTTCCCTTCCTCTAAATACAACTCGTTCTTTTCTAAACGCTCTGACTTAAACTTACTCAATATTAAATCAGCCTGTCTATCAGAAAGGTCAAACATTTGAAATAAGGAAGCTTTAAAGTCCATTGTATTAGGATTGGATTTTCAACTTTCTACGCCGTTCGTAAATATAAGCCGCATTAAACACCAATATAGCCAACATAATCATAGAAAATGCGACAATTTGCTGTGTATTGATAGGTTCTCGGTAATAGAAAACGGCTAAAAAGAAACTGATGATTGGATTTAAATACATTAATATACCAACGACTGAGGAATCTAATCCTTTCAACGCGAAGATATTCATGAATAGGGGAATAATGGTATACCCAACCGCAATCACCAACACGAGTCCATAGAATTCAGGAGTTTTGACACTGCTTGTGTCAACAACACCTAAGAGTGGTAAAAGTAAAAACATACTCACTACGATATGGATCGTTAGCGAAAAAAACTTATCAATCTGAAAACTATTCTTTTGTAATATAAGGTAGATTGCATACGATAAGGCAATCATCATACTGTAGAACAAATCCATAAAATGACCATATGCTAATATAACACAGCTTACTGCAGCGATAAATACGGCCAGCCATTGTCCATTATTAAGTCTCTCATTTAAAAATAAACTAGCGAGTATCGTTGTTAAAATCGGACAGATAAGATAGGCTAAGGAGGTTGCATTGACACTGATCGCATTCATTACATAAATAAAGGAAAACCAGTTGAACGCTAGGAATATCGAGGACGAAACGACGTTTATCAGCAACTTTGTTTTTCGACTACGGTCTAAGCTTTTGATATAGTGGATACTCGCTAAAGTTTGCTTCCTACGGAACAAAAAGCAAGCTATTACAATTGAAATCGCTGCAAAAATTACCCGATGTATAAGAATGTCGAATGCTCCAAATGCGCCGAGAGGCTTTAAGACTAAGGCAAAAGTACCCCAAATAACGAAACCCAGCAAAGCTGATGCATAGTACTTCATATATCGAAAATAAGGAAAAGAAAGACTTAGAGAATCACAAACTCTTCAATGACAACCTGACCTACATACTCATTGACGCGACCAATTATTTGACGACGCATTATTGCTAATTCGTTCTTAATAACTGCAGACTCCACTTTGACGAACAACTTTCTATCACGAATATAGATCTGTTGGGTTCGGTTGGCAATTGCAGCACCTATTAACTCCGGCCAGGCGGATATTATTGAAGTCTCGTCAAATTTACGGCGTAAGCGATAAACATCAAGTAACTTCTCAACTGCCTGTTTAATTGTGATGTCGTCACTTCGTCTAAATGAATCGTCGCTATATTTCGCCATGAACCTGTCCTCCTTCAACTTCAAAGATACGAATAGGTTTACCAATTTCTTTAAAAATACGCTGTATTCTAAAGGAATCTGTATCTGTTAAAAATATTTGACCAAACTCGTCTTCAGAAACTAATTGCATTAACTTTTTCGTCCGCTGATCATCTAACTTATCAAAGATATCATCGAGTAATAGTAGCGGTTTAAATTGCTTTCGGTTCTTCAAAAATGCATATTGAGCAAGTTTCAGCGCGATTAAAAAAGACTTCTGTTGACCTTGCGAACCGAATTTCTTCAGCGGCATGCCCTCATGTATACTAAATAGCAAATCATCCTTATGGATTCCGACTGTAGTGCGTTCCAACGCACGATCCTTGTCAAGTTGAGAACTCAACAAATCCATAAAGTCGTTTGTCAGTAGCTGTGATTCGTAGATCAGACTAACCTGTTCAGCATCGTCAGAAAGAAATTGATAATAACGTTGAAATTCGGGTAAGAATTCACTCATAAATTCGCGTCGTCTAGCAAAGATCTTCTCTCCACTTTCGACTAACTGCATATTGAGCACTTCCAAAAGTCCAATATCGAAAACACCCGTTTCCCGGATATTTTTCAACACGGTATTTCTTTGCAATAAGATACGATTGTAAGTAATGAGGTAATCTAGGTAATGATTATCGGTTTGAGAAATTACATTATCAACAAACTTACGACGCTCCTCGCTCCCATCCATAATGATAAAGGAATCATTGGGAGATATCATTACTAAAGGAAATTGTCCGATATGATCAGCTAGGCGCCCGTACTCTTTCTTATTTTTCTTAAACTGCTTCTTCTGGTTTTTCTTCAAGCTGCACGATACCTGATCGCACATCAATTCCCGATCAAACTCTCCTTGAACCATAAACCAATCTTCACCCTTCTTAATATGCTGCGAATCAATCGGATTAAAATAGGATTTACACAGCGAGAGATAGTGAATAGCATCTAGCAGGTTTGTCTTCCCTGCGCCATTTTGACCCGTGAAGGCATTCGTAGCTGGAAGAAATTCTAAAGTAGATTCCGTATAGTTTTTAAAATTTAAAACAGAAAGGTGTTTAAGCCACATAGCAACACAAAGATAGGCTTTTTATGTTGCTCTATTTACTTTACCTCTTCAAAATCGATAAACTCACCCGCTGTTGCTGTCCCTTTTTTAGGTGCTTCCTTCGTGGGAGTAAATTCGACTTTCACTTTCCCATCGTTACGATTATCTCGTCCATTATAACTTCTGAACGGATCACCATAAGATTGTTGAAAAGGGCCCTCATTCGCATACTGTTGTTGCTTATTCATTAATCGCTCTGTCAGCTTTCGCATGAAGAACGGCATCAATAAACGCATACCAAACTTGAATAAGTAGTAAAATAAAATAATTGATATCAGGAAATAGATAAATGTCATTTCTAATGCTTTTTACCAAATTTAAAAAAATATTGGCTGCAAACTAAATACAATTGTCAGACTAGTATCAGTTAACAAATTTTTACGATTTGCCTCTAGCCTCTTCAATCGCGTTAAAAAGCTCTTGCGGATGCTGAGAACCAATTACGTAGATTAATCCGTCGCGATCCGTTAACCAAACAGCATCCTTACCTCCAGAATAAAATCGAATTTTCCCATTCTTATGCAGATTGTACACCGGATTATTAAATATAAAGGAAGAATAACGCCTTTTCTCAACTTTAACAATCGAGCTCAAATCAATTTTTACAACGGAAGTTGTCCATAAGCCGCTGAGCAAAATATGTGTAGGAAATACCTTCGTTCTATAACTTATCATATAAAGCATGATGATAGAAACGATTAGAATACCTCCACCAACAATAAAGAACAATTGCCGCGAGAGCACATGTTCCAAATTGATATAGTAAGCAATAAAGCAGAACAAGGCTAGAATTAATCGAACACTAATCCAAGTCATATCTCTACCTAAATATTGCTTCTCCTTAAATAGTAATTGTTCCTCCATGCTTCCTATTTGTATACTAAAGTAAGTACTTTCTTTGTATTTTCAGTCACTTTATACCGATTATCTAAGCGATGATTAATCACCCAAATGATCTCCCCATTGCCGTTCACCAAAAGCGCAATACGCTTCTTTTCAAAACGATCAATTTTCTGCTGTATAAAGAAATCACTAAGTTTCTTACGCCCTTTCATGCCGAACGGAACAAAAACATCGCCCACTTGCCAATTGCGAATCGTCAATGGATACACGAGCAAATCGGCATCGATATGAACGCGATCATTTTCTTTACTGAACTCAACTTCACCAATCGAACCGGTTAACGAAGCATTTCCAAATTGAATAGATGTATCGCCTTTCTCCATTTTTATATCCAATTCTACATCGCTGTACTTCGCTTGCAGAATTAGTCGATCTCGATCTAACAACAGTTCATGACTCGGCGACTCAAACAACTGCCCCATTCCGCGCGTGAAGCAATCCTGAACATCAATCAAAATCTCCCTGTTAAAGCCAAAAGGTTTAAACAATTCAAACAGCAAATAACTGTCATTAATATAATTTCCTAACGCTTCTTTGTCAATCACGATTCGCGCTGTCTCTTCTTGAAAAACTTGAGAACGTATCGCGTCAACCTGTCTTTTTATAAACCGATAACTATCTTCAAAATGCTTGATATTTTGAACCATGATGGATTCAAAGTCCGGTTGGATCTCTTTAAACTCCGGGATAATGGACAGACGAACCTTATTTCTTGCGTACTTTGTCGAGAAATTTGACTGATCATCCCGATAAGGAACATTGTATTCGCTTACAGTCTTCTCCACTTCTTCAGCCGTTAAACAACGTAGTGGCCGAACGATAGCCTCCCTTTTTGGTGCTATTCCCAAAAGTCCTTGTAACCCTGTTGAACGCGTCAGGTTTAAGAGCGCCGTTTCAATGTGATCATTTAGATGTTGAGCAACGCAGACCACCTGGCAAGCCTCTTCGCGCATCAGTTCTTCAAACCAAGCATAACGTAAAGATCGAGCTGCCATTTGAATAGACTCCTTATGCTTTTTGGCGTAGGCTTCCGTCTCGAAGTGTTTTACGAAAAAAGGGTATCCCAATTCAGCGGCATAGTCGCGAACAAGCGCCTCATCTAAGTCGGACTCTTCCCCTCGCAAATGAAAATTACAATGTGCAATGATGCAATTATAGCCTAGATCGTGAAATAAGCAAGCCATCAACATCGAGTCCTTACCCCCACTCACAGCCAACAGAATTTTATCTGATGCATCGAGCAGTTGCTCCTCTTTAATAAAGCTTTTTAACTTATTGATGGTTGCCATAAATCAAAAATAAGCATTCCATTTCTTGACCGCTAATTTCAACACAAAAATTGGTCTACTTTTCGCTGTTATTTAATATCTTTTGATTTGTAGATTAAAATTTAGCCTTTAACAATTTTTTGCTAATTATTTACATATTTTTGCGCTTGTGAGGTACCTATTTATTCTTCTAACGCTACTCTGCTTTGTCTCGAGTTATGGACAGATCACTCCAACACCTGCCCCAACCGGCAGTGAAATGCGTTTATTATCCTCTGATCGCAGTCGATTTATCAATCAAAAAATTCTCCGGAGTTATCGCCCCATGTATGAGCACAAGGGTTCAACCCTATCGGCCGACAGTGGTGACCTTTACAAAGATGATTTAGGACGCGAATTTTTCGAAGCGCATGGCAATATTGTTATTAATCAACCTTCCGGAACCACCATCTACGGAACGCACTTACACTATGATGCGGAGTCGCAACAAGCCGTGTTGACTAGAAATGTCCGCATGGTTGATGGTGAGACAACCTTAACGACCAATTACCTGACTTATAATATGCGCAGTCAACGTGGAACTTACCGCAACGGCGGCCGCATTGAAGGCAAAGGCGATACCATCACTTCCCAAAATGCCTATTATTTCGAAACTTCCAAAGACGCATATTTTAATAATAAGGTGGTTGTTCGCTCTCCAAATGTGATAATCTATACGGATACCATGCAGTATAATACCATGTATAGAGATGCATTCTTCTTCGGTCCGACAAATATTAAGGGGCGCAAGGGCGAAAATCTTTATACAGAGAAAGGAACTTACAACACTGCATTTGGAATCGCAAAATTCAACAAAAATAACCTCTATACGGAAGGCAGTCGCTTTTTGAAAGGCGATATTCTTTTTTATGATAGAAATAAATGGCTTGGCGAGGCTTTTCGCAAAGTTATCTTTGTTGACACCTTGGATAAATTCTACTCGCAGGGAGGCTATGGAAAGTACATTGAATCGGATCAATCGATCTTAATGACTGATAAACCCTTGGTAAAGTATGTCATTCAAAACGATTCGAGCAAAAGTAAAGTCGACACCACAAACAGCGACAGTCTCAATACGGATAAAAACCTGTCCAAAAAAGAAATTAAAAAGCTAGAGCGAGAAAAGGAGAAAGAGCTAAAGGAGAAACAGAAACAACAGAACGAAACGCAACTCAAGGCGATTACCGATACAACGGCGAACAAACCCCTTGCTCCGCCAAAGCAAACCGCTCAGGTTGACACCGCCTATATGACGGCAGACACGCTGTACTCCCGCGTCATCTTTGTTCGAGATTACAAACCCTTAGACCTTAAATTAGATCGAAATGGCGGGCAATTAGAAGAAACTGTTGAAGTCGATTACGGAGACCTGGATGACTCAACCTCTTTTGATGACACCGATTCATTGGCCTTGAAACTCGATTCGAATGCAATAGTAGATAAAGTACAGCCCATAACAAATAGAAAAATTGAGGGTGCAAAAAAAGTGGTCGCACCTAAAAAAGCAGCAGAAAAAGCCAAAGCTCCCGACTCCTTAAACATTGAGCTGACGACAAAGGCAGATAGTGTTTTGAGAAAGAAAGCAGAGATGCCAACAGGAAATGAGCATGACGAGTTAATAACGGATGCACTTAAATCTGCACAAACAGCGGATACCCTATTAAAAGATTCTACCCAGCTATTTGCAGACACCGCAAGGACACGTATTGTTCGCGCAAATTATAATGTGCGCGTTTTTAAATCCGACCTACAAGCCGTTGCCGACTCGGTTTACTATGGCATGGTTGATTCCATGTTCCGCTTTATGGGAAAACCCATGATTTGGTCGGATGGATCTCAGATCTCCGCCGATACCATATTTATGCAAATTAAAAATGGTAAGATGGATAACGCCTTACTTAAGCAAAATGCGTTTATGGTGAATGCGGTGCTAGATACCCTAAAATTCAATCAACTGAAAGGTCGAAAAATTACAGCATTCTTCGCTAACAATAATATAGAACGCCTTTTCGTAGATGGCAACGCCGAGAATCTCGTATTTTCAACGAACGATAAAACGAAAACAATTACCGAAATGTTTCATGACCGAAGTAGTCGAATCAAGATTACGATGGAAAACAATAAAATTATAGATTACGTTTCTATCCGCAAGATCGATCAGAAGATATACCCGTTCAAACTCGTTACACAAGAAATTGAAGTATTACCAGGCTTTCAATGGAAACCTGAAGATAGGCCGAAGTCGGTTGAAGACATGTTAAACCGGAAGCGAGCTCCACAGAATACTATCCCGGACACCGATAAAGACGATAAAAAAGATGCTGTTGACAGTAGTAATCCTATCGAAAAAAAGGCAGAGGATGTAAAAAAGGTGAATCCAGCCGCTAAAAAAATCGAAGAAAAAATCCAGAATTAATCTGTTCTTTTTAACTAATTGAGCCTAGCTCCTCTTATATTCTTTCGAATTTGATGGGTTGAGCTAGGCTTCAGGTACGAAGCAATCCAATACCGGTTGCTTTCAAAAGCTGTACGCTGACCTAGCACTTTGCCTTTAAAAAATCGACCAGTTTAGCAATTGCTTTCGCTCTATGACTAATTTTGTTCTTTTCTAACATACTCATTTCCGCAAAAGTCTGCGTGTAGCCATCCGGGATAAAAATAGGATCGTATCCAAATCCTTCTGTCCCGATACGATTTTTGATAATTGTACCCTCAACTGTCCCCTCAAAATAATGCTGCTCGCCATTTAAGTAAAGAGAGATCACAGTTTTAAAACGCGCTTTTCTATTCGTAGAATCACCCAATTTTTCTAAAACCAAATCGATGTTCTTTTCCATATCACGAGATCCTGAATAACGTGCAGAATACACGCCAGGTTCTCCATTTAAAGCATCCACTTCCAATCCTGAATCATCTCCAAAGCAATTTACAGCGAAACGTTCGACCAAGTAATCTGTCTTTTGTTTCGCATTCTCTTCGAAGGTGACACCCGTTTCAGGAATATCATCGTGACAATTAATATCGGTTAATGATTTTAATATAAATCGATCGCCGACCATTTGTTGTACTTCTTCTAATTTATGGGCGTTGTTTGTAGCAAATATTAATTCCATAGTGCATAAATATCTGCCAAAATTAACATTCTGGAAAGGTAATAAGTGGAAAAAATTGAATTTAGGAGCCTATAAAGGTTTTGAATTCCCCCCAAAAGAGCTTTTTCTTTTGAACATCGGCAAACATCTCCTCAAAGCTAAACGTATTAAAAACTGTTGCAACGCGGCCTTTCATATAGGAGTTATGGGCGATAGCCGGCAATTTAAGTGAGGTTGGTTCAACGCCGAGTAAGATTATCTTCTTAGGTTCGAAGAATTTCATAATACGACCCCAGTCATTGGGGTTATGCGGATTCGCCAAATTTACAACAGCAACATTATTTGCGTTTAAATTTAAAGCGCCGATTGTTTTTAGGAATGCTTCCTCCGCTGCTGGCGAGAAGTATGGGTAATCAGGATAGCGCAGAATGAAGAGAACACCTGTCCTTTTATCTCCCTGAAAAATAAATTCCTCAGCTGCTGAAACAGGTTCAGCAGACTGAGGAATATCTTGATTCGGATGATCATGAATCGATCCTCCAGGCAAAGTAGCTTGCTCACCCATGGTAAAAATGGTCTCAGACATTAATGTCTGCAATGCAACTACGTTATCTGTTGTTAGGTTCGATGCCAATTTGATATCCTCTTTTTTTATAATAGCTTATTGACCTAATACCCATGCAAAGATCAAAGGTGCAACAATTGTCGCATCCGACTCCACGATGAATTTCGGAGATTCTGTATCTAATTTACCCCAGGTGATTTTCTCGTTAGGTACGGCACCAGAGTACGAACCATAGGACGTTGTCGAGTCAGAGATTTGACAGAAGTAAGACCAAAAAGGAACATCATGCCACTCTAAATCTTGGTACATCATCGGAACCACACAGATTGGGAAATCACCAGCGATACCACCACCAATTTGGAAGAAACCGACACCTTTACCAGCCGAGTTCGCACGGTACCATTCTGTTAAGTAAATCATATACTCAATACCTGTTTTCACGGTATGAACATTTAATTGACCTTTAATCACATAAGATGCGAAGATGTTACCAGTCGTTGAATCTTCCCATCCTGGACAGATAATTGGAATATTCTTTTCTGCAGCAGCTAAGATCCAAGAATTCTTCGGATCGATTTCATAGTATTGCTCAAGATCACCAGATAATACTACTTTATATAAAAATTCATGTGGGAAGTAGCGTTCGCCTTTCGCTTCGGCATCTTTCCATGCTTTTTCTAGGTGTGACTGTAAGCGTCTGAACGCTTCTTCCTCTGGGATACAAGTATCGGTTACACGATTGTAATGGTTTTCTAATAATTCCCACTCGTCTTGAGGAGTCAAGTCGCGGTAGTTCGGAACACGCTTATAGTGTGAATGTGCGACCAAGTTCATCACGTCTTCTTCTAAGTTCGCTCCAGTACAAGAAATGATAGCGACTTTGTCCTGACGGATCATTTCAGCTAATGAAATACCTAATTCAGCAGTACTCATTGCTCCTGCTAAAGAAACCAACATCTTTCCACCTTCCGCAAGGTGTGCTTCATATCCTTTTGCCGCATCTACTAAAGAAGCTGCATTAAAATGAAGATAGTTTTTCTCGATAAATTGAGAAATAGGTCCGCGTTGTGTGCTCATATTATTTTATATCTGATATTGGGGACAAATGTACTGATTTATTCCCTATTCCTTGGCTCATTACCGATTTACTTTCGCTTGAGTAGCTTAGTAAAAATGTAGGCAAAGAAAAGCAAGATGATGAGTAAGATTAAAAGGATGATCACTTCCGACATCCCTAATGTCCAACTGTCATTATTTAACATAGCTTTTGATTAAGAGATTGTCCATTTATCACAAGTTTCTAAAAATGCAGGATCCATATCGGCACCTATCCCCAGCCCGCCATGAAGGTGTATCCGGTATCCATCATACTGAATTCCGCCAATAACGGGATCTTCCAGATGTCCAACCATACAGGTATCTAGATCATAAAACTTCACATTGGGTGCCGCGTATGCGAAATGTACTTTCGCGGCTAGCGCTAGCCGACTCTCAAGCATCCCGCCAATCATACAGGGAATACCGAACTCCTGTGCGACAGCTTGAATCTTAAGCGACTCGGCAATGCCAGATGATTTCGAAAATTTGATATTGATATAGTCGCAGCTATCCGTACGGCAAAGTCTTTCCGCATCATGATGATTATAAACAGATTCATCGGCCATAATCGGCACAATAGTTTCCGTACGTAATTGCGCGAGTAAATGATCATTATAAGTACGCATAGGTTGTTCGCAGAATTGTATTTTCAACGCTTCTAAACCCTGTAGGGCTTCCAGCGCCTCTTCATAAGTCCAGCCTTGATTTGCGTCGATCCGAATTGGAATATCAAAGCCAACAGATTGACGAATGGCCTTGATTCGCGCAATGTCATCCTTTGGTTTCTTCCCAAGTTTTACTTTGAGCGCTACAGCCCCGCCCTCCTGCAGTTTTCTTGCTTTCTCTGCCATCACTTCTGGCGACGCGATGCCCAAGGTAATGTCGGTTACAATATCTCTAACCTTCCCACCAAGAAATTGATACAGTGGAAGCCCTGCATGTTTTGCTGACAGATCGTAAAGCGCCATATCAAAGGCAGACTTGATGGTAGCATTTCCGGCGATATACAGATGAAGCTCCGCCATACGTTCTTCAATCTGCAAGGGGTCTTTTCCTAATAGGATCTTGGCCAAGTCCTTTGCTACCGCGATACAGGTATTTTGTGTCTCCCCCACAATCATGGGAAACGCTGAACACTCGCCAACGCCGTAGTGTTCAGTATCTGTTTTTATTCGAATAAAAGTGTTTTGAGCGTAGTCCATCGTTCCTGTCGCAATAACGAACGGTTCCATGGGAATACTAAGTCGGTATATCTCAACTTCGGTGATTATCATAATTCATTTGTTATATCGACAAAATTAGCGAATGATATTTCAATTTTACAATCGATTGGCGAATCAAATACGATATCAATAATAAAAAGAGCATATTTTATGTATTACTCAACATATTCTTATATTTTTTATTAGTTTTTCAATAAATTGTGATTTTTATTCGTATATTAGCAAACCTATTGTTAAAATATAAAATATTCACAACACGATGCAGCAAGAAGGACTATACAATCCAGCGTTTGAACATGATGCC
>JBEBRI010000077.1:0-17982 GCA_040394915.1 Sphingobacterium sp. | reverse complement strand
ATTTATGCTAAAGGAAAAGAAGATGTCGCTTACAGTGACCTGCTTGTCGTACCACCGACACCAAAAACTTACGGCTTTGAAGTCATCAATACGTTTCCACACGACTCCTTGGCATTCACTCAAGGTTTATTTTACGAGAACGGTATGCTTTACGAATCAACAGGGAAAGAAGATCGCAGTTCGCTGAGAAAAGTCGATTTGAAGACTGGAAAAGTTCTTCAAAAGATGGAAGGCGATGGAACTTACTTTGGGGAAGGTATGACCGTTGTCGGAGACAAGATCTATTTCCTAACTTGGTTAAATAAGAAAGGCTTTGTTTATGATAAAGCGAATTTCAAATTGATTAAATCATTTGACTATGGCAAGAGCGAACAGGGGTGGGGATTGACTTTCGATGGTAAACAGTTTATCAAATCTGATGGCACTTCGAACATTTATTTTTTAGATCCGAACAGCTTGCAGGAAACTGCGTCAATTCAAATATTTGATGATAATGGGCCTGTAGATAAGATCAATGAATTGGAATATGTGGACGGCAAATTATACGGTAATATATACGATCAATCGAAAGATGAAGTTGTAATTATTAATCCATTAACTGGTGTTGTAGAGGGTAGGATTAATTTCGTTGGTCTGTATGATGGTGTAAGAAAATCAGCAGACAATGAGATGAATGGGATCGCATATAAAGCGGACTCAAAAACTTTCTTAGTGACCGGTAAAGATTGGACTAAGTTGTTTGAGGTAAAATTAGTAGAACGTTAAGATTTAATGGTGTTGAAAACGAATCTTTGATCAAACTTATAGAATTTTTCGTATAAGAGAAGAGTTGAGTATTTCTCCGAATTTAAACATAGTTGAACATTACATTGCTTAGCTTTTAACAAAGTTTAACACGTTTAATTCAAAATCAAAAAACAGCCTGTAGGACATCTATAGGCTGTTTTTTTTTATTTATGAGTACTTTATGTAGCATCATCGCCACAAAAGTAAGCTAAGTTATTTTTTAATAAATATCATCTAAGTATAATTGCAATTCAACTTGTTTGAGTTGAAAAATACACTTTTGGTTAAGTGGCCCTTCTTGCTAGGTCAAGAAGGGTTTTTATTTTAAAAATTTTCTAGTTGAAAATTTTGGCTGCTATCACGGATAGTATGCTCTCTGTCCCGTAGATACTGTAGTGGTTTGTATCATACATAAAATGCTCGTTGGATTGTTGCAACTTATTCGTTGGGATGTTTAAGAGATCAATATAGTTAACCTTATTCAAATTGATGATGAATTTATTAACCTGGTGAGGAGCGGACATCTCGTAGTTTGAAAGTGGTATTTTCCACCGTTGACTCTGTGAGGATGCAACTGGGTATTCGATACGATATTTTTTAGTTTGTCCTAAATAGACAATAGGTATTTTTAGGTTATTGAAGTAAGTGTGATTTCTGTTAAAATAGTTGAGCAGTTCCTTTGCCGTATAACCGCTGTAATCTGCCATGAGAATCACTTTATCAATTTTTTCGTGATTAGAGGGGATAAATTTCTCGAATATATAACTCATTTGATCGACCGGGCCGGCATATTTTCCAGTTGAATTTCTTACGGGGAATGTTTCGTCCATACTAATCACGACTAGATTTATTCCTTTTTGTAGTGCTAAGCGTTTCAATGAATAAGAAAACATGCCCGCATGGCAATCACCTATTAAAAGATAATTTGGTCTTGAATTGGATATTTTTGATTGGCGCTCGATACGAAGTGAATCGAAGGGTTCATAGTATTGCAAATGTGTGCTAAGAAAACCATACTGTGATGGAGTTATTTCTGCCTTGTAGTGATGTAACATTTGGTAATCTCGGCGTTGGGTCTGACTAAACATCGTTTCGGGAAACTTTATAGGAATAATCAGCATCATAAAAAGCAGTGTGAGCGCTATCCAGGTTAAAGGCTTTTTGTTTCCCATGTAGCTTTTAAATTCAATGAATCGGAAGCTCAGTGACGCGAAGGTGAAGCATAAAAGAAGGGTGAATATAGAAGTTGCAATTGAATTTTTAATTCCAATATAGATAAATAGAACAATCAATGGCCAATGCCAAAGATAGAGGCTATAAGAATACCTGGCCACTAACTTAATGATTTTCAAGCTAAACACTTTGCAATCAACATCCATTAGGATAATTCCAAAGACTGTAAATACTGAAACTAAAGCGAGTGCTCTTATTTGCCAGGTTGTTTCTATCGTAGGTGTCTTAAGAACAATTACGGCAATCAAGACTATCCAACAGCAAGCAGCAATGAATTGTCGCAACAAAAGAGGTAGGACTTTTTTAATGTGTTGATGAAAAATTAAGGCAAAGGATCCGCTAATAAATTCCCACAGTCGTAGAGGTAGAAAGTAAAATGTCGCATTTTCATTGCTATCTCCCAAAGCGAATGTCCCGACAAGCGAAAGGCAGAATAATAGAAGTAATGTTATTGTTAGGAGTTTTGGATATTCATATTTTTTCTTTCTTAACAGTAAAATGAGTATTGGAAAAAAGATATAATACTGAATTTCTAGTGAAAGGGACCAAGTGTGCAGCAAGAAGTTTAATTGAGAACTGCTGTCAAAATATCCAGAATTGAAATAATAATAGATGTTCGAGCTGAAGGACAAACTCCAAAACGCTTTTTGTGCAAAGTCGACAATTTTGAGCGGAACTAGGATCCATATTAGGGCTCCGAAAGTCAGGAGCATTAATAAGAATGCAGGAAGAAGGCGGTTAGCCCTACGTTTATAAAAGGAAGATAGTTCTGAACAAAATCCATTTTTAGTGCCCATCATCATATGGGTAGTCAAATAGCCCGACAGCACGAAAAAAATATCTACTCCAAGGAAGCCGTTTTTTAGATATGGACTTTCTAAATGATAGCCCAACACAACAATAATTGCTAAGGCGCGTAACGCATCAAGGTCAGCACGTCTTTTTTTGATCTCTACGGAGTACTGTGGTTGCATTTGAGAAGTTTATTAGTTGAGTCCCATTTCTGCATGAATTTTATATACCGTCATTTCAATGGTTTGCTATAAAAATCGTTATCATGGTTGAGGGTGGATTTATCTATCATCTATGTCGAAACATTTATTGTATAGGAAACTATATTCCTATTAGGGAAATTCTGTTTATTGTCAGTTTCTAAATGTAGCAAAGATACTACAAATAAAAAAAAAGTTGTCTTTCTGCAAACTTTTCATTAAGATTGTTGTTGATTTCATAGAATATCACTAAACATCCAAGCCTTTTAGCAAATATTTAAGTTGAAATAGTCATATTGTCAATCTTGTAAGCATCTACGTGATATTCTAAAAGAACATCTAATATTTTTTTACAATATAATTTACTTGTAATGTAATACAGAAATTAAAAAATTAACCAAAAGTGTATATCAATGAAAAACAATGAAAAAAAAGCATACGAGGCACCTACTATGCAGGTGTTCATCGTGGAACTTGAGCAGGGCATCGCTGCGGCTTCGGGAAATTCTTCAGAATCGCTTAGCGACTGGGGTGATGGTACTGGTGGTAGTTCAAACGGAGACTTTTAAATATTAACCTTTTGAATTATGAAATCAGTATTGATGAAAAATCTTGCTAATAAAGTAGCTAGTGCTCTTATATTAGCGATGGTCAGCCAGTTTGTCGCAAGCTGTAATAAATCGCAGGATATCGAAAAAGTTGAAAGCAGCGATGTCTTAAAGCTGAGTGTAAGCATCTCCGGAATTCAGGAAAATATCGCCAACTCGGCAGATAAGAAAGCTGCCTTAACTGGAGAATCTAAGCCATTGATTCGCTCCTATGAAGAGTTTGATGCCCAAGTATCTGTCGACAATCATGTCGAAAAGGCTAGTAACATCCGAATTCAAAGTTCAAATGCGAATTCGAATGGAGGAGCTGCTCGAGCAGAGGCGATCGCGCCAGGAGTGAAATACCGCTTATTTCTTTATAAGGAGGACGGCACATTCGTCAGTTCGAATGCCTTAGCGACTAATACCGCTGGAAGTGTCTCTATTGTAGCTGGTCAGAATTACAAATGGTATGCGCTGAGCTATAATAACGATGAACAGGTTCCAGACGTAACTAACGGTAGCAGTGCGATTGCATTAGCGGGAGGTAAAGATGTGTTACATGCAGCAGGTACGCTTTCTGTACCGGCGAATGCTACGGGATCCCTTCCTTTGTCTATCGTTTTTAAGCACAAAACCTCTCGTTTGGCAATTGAATTAAATTCGATGGGAATGTTTGGCGATATGAATAGCGCAACGGTTACAGTAGGTGGACTAGCTGTTAAGTCAGGAACAATTGATCTCTTCACTGGAAAGTATTCTAACCTTCAAAACCATACGCAGACCATAAATTGGGGAAGTTTCTCTAACGTCGAAACTGGATATAATGATCGCAAAATAGCTTATGCTTATACTGTAGATTCCACGACGACAAATGCAATTACTGTAAGTATTGCGTCGCTCCAGCTGGCACATGCATCGGATGGTGTAACAGGAGAGGCTGCTGTGACTAGAAATTATTCTGCCACGCCGGTAAATTTTGCAGCCGTGTCGATTACTCCACAAATTGGAAAAACGCATCGTATACTCTACAACTTAGTAGAATCTGCTCTAACAACGGTTTCTAACTCAAATTCAGGACAACCCGTGAGATGGTCACGTTCAAACCTCTATTATGCGGCCGGTACACGTAACCCTTATAGATTTTACGCAACAAATGCTCAGCGATCGGATGCTAAAAGTTATTTTGCGTATGGAGCCCTAACGCCTGGACAATTTGTGAATGCTGCGAGTAGACAGGATCCTTGTGCGCAGGTATATCCGAAAGGGGTTTGGCGTCAACCAACTGCCAATGATTTATATAGCATCTCTAACGGTCAAGGGCTTTTATCGAACCTAGTAAGCTCTGTAGGACAATTGCTTGGAGCAAGGGATGAAACTCCAGAGTCAACACCGGGTGATGGAAGTGCAACGGGTAAGTATGCGCAATACAACACGTCTAGCGTAGCGAATCCAGCGTTTGATGATCGCTCGAATAATTTACGTTTTTACTACAATGGACAGTTGGCTCGTTTAGGCGTATTGCCGAACGGGTTCTTAGATCTTAATTTACAGGCACTTGCTGACCTACTAGGCAGTAGTTACGGTTCGCAGTCCGCTATTTGGGCATCAGATGCACCAGCGAGTATCCTAACTTTGGTGAATTTAGGTGTTTGGGGACATTTGGCCTCAACCGAACAGGAGGCGTTTTTGGGAGTTCCTACAGGAACACCATTTGTTAAAGCGAAACGTACTGGGGAATTGTTAGTAAGTGCGGTAGGTATTGATGTATTAACATCGACGTTAAAGAACGTTCGTTGCGTTCGTAATTAACAAATATATATCTTCTACGTTAGACAGAGCAATTCCTTCAAGAATTGCTCTGTTTTTAATTCCCTCATATTCGCCCTAACGGGAGTGAATTTTAATAGGCTATTATGAGAATAAAAGAACCATTTGTATTAAGAAAAGTGGGAAAGGATTACGTTGTAGTTGACCCTGATCAAGGTACCGTGGATATGTCGCGTGTTTTCAGCTTTAACGCAAGCTCTGCATTTTTGATGGAGTCATTAAAAGGGCTAGACTTTGATGTCGCTGATGTCGCGAATCTACTGATACAAGAATACGGTATCGATGCTGAAACTGCCGAAAGAGATTCGGTGCGCCTCGTTAATCAATTGAAAGACAATCAGGTTATAATTGAATAAGTGACATGATCTTAACACGACCAACGACCCAAGCAATGTTGGAGGCACTTCGTGCATCGCTATGGGGGAAAGTTCCTAACGTTGTTTTTTTCGAAAATTTATCTGTGAGGGACTGGCAGGAGGTCTTTCAAATGTCGATTCATCAAACCGTCGAAGCAATGGTTGCTACGGCTGTACAGCAACTCCCGGAACATCTCTTGCCCCCTGCAGAGATTATGTTTAAATGGTTGGTGCGTGTCGATCGTGTGCAACGAAAAAATGCAAAGATGGAAAAGGCTACTGCTCAACAGTACGACCTCTTTCAACAAAATGGTTTAAGATGTGTCCTCCAGAAGGGGCATGGCGTTTCCACATACTATGACGATCCAAGTTTGCGGACTAGTGGAGATATTGATTGGTTTTTTCCATTTAAGGAGGACTTCGCTGATGCACAGCATTTGGTTAGTGAAAACCAAGGGGCGCTTTTGAGTAAGAATAAATATAGTTGCGGATTCAAGTGGTGGGGATTTGAGGTCGAACATCATCGACGTATTATCCAACTTCGTAATCCATTTATCCAGTCGTTTGTTGAAGATTTTGTTAACGAAGAACTGAAGCAACCTATCCGCCGAACATTCGCAAATATACCGGTCGAGATACCTAGTGATTTGTTAAACATTGTGCAAGTAAATGCACATATACTTAAACACCAGGTAACTTATGGAATTGGTCTGCGCCAACTTTGTGATGCTTGCCGCTTATACTATTCGTTTGGAAAACAACTGGATCATGATCGCCTGAAAGATGTTTATGCTAAACTTGGAATGCTGAAATGGACCCATCTATTACATCGCATGCTAGTCGATCTTCTTCATCTTCCTGAAGATTATTTGCCATTTCCTATTCGGCCATACAAAGGGGCAGAGTGGATGATAGATCACATTCTGCGAACGGGTAATTTTGGTTTTTTTGATCCTTTGCATCCTGATCAAAATAATCCAGGAGGTCGCGTCGATCGGCCAGAGAGACTCTTTCAAAATTTTAGAAGATTTCTAGGTGTTGCGCCGATGGAAGCGATCAGTTTTCCATTTTATCAGATGTATATCAAGTCATTTAAGTAAAGTTAACTGTGATCATATCGAAGCGACAGTTTTCTTGGGTATTACGCTTTTCGAGTGCCTATAAATACAGACTTTTGTTTTATTTGCTGCTTGAAGTCTTGGCGCTATCATTCAGTTTAGCTTTTATTTGGTTTTCTAAGCAATCGATAGATTCAGCCGTCAGTGGTCTGGGAAGAAATATTACTGCTTTATTGGTTATCACAGCATCCAGTTTGGTATTGTCTTATACTTGTACGCAAGTCGCCAACTATGTTAATGAATTTAACAAAGCCCGGATGCTCGTTGATCTACAACAGAAGATTCTTGCAAGGCAGGTTTTAATACGATGGGATGGAGAGAAAAAACATACCGGAGATTTAATGGTTCGACTTATAAGTGACACGCAGGAAATTGTGACGGCCGTCGGACAAACCTTTATCTCTTGTGTCGTTGGCTTGATCAAGATTTTCGCGGCTACCTGGTTCCTGTGGTGGATGGATCCTTGGTTAGCAATAGTTTTGTTATCAATTACACCGTTTCTGTTATTCTCCAAGTTTTATTTTCGCAAACTCAGAATATTACAAAAATCCCTCAAACAAGCGGAGAGCGAGCTTGGTAAAACCATCCAAGACAATTTGAGATTGCGATTATTGATTCGTTCCATGAATCAGGAAAGATGGAGATGGAAGAATGTAGAAACAGATCAGAATGATATCTTCCAAATCAAGAAAAGTCTAATTGGCTTTTCCACATTCTCCAAAGGAATTTGGGGTTTCGTGTTCTGCTTAAGTTATATCGTAGCGTTTGTTTGGGGAATACATAATTTGAATGCGGGTTTGATAACGGTTGGAACCATGTCTGCTTTTCTGCAACTTGTGATCCGTATTCAGTCGCCTGCTGCAGCACTGTTAGGTAATATTCCCTCATTGATCCGTCTGGGTAGTTCAGTCGATCGTATTGAGGAGCTTTTGAGTGAACCTGTAGAGCAAATTGTTGAACCTTGTATTTTGAACGAGATAGATGGATTAAAGTTGTCAAATTTGACTTTAAATCATGATGGAGTCCCTTTGGTGCAAAACATAGATTTCTCATTCAAAATTGGATCACCATCCGTGATTTTGGGATTCAGCGGACTTGGAAAGTCAACTATCTTACGAACAATGTTAGGACTAAGGAATCCCGAAGCAGGTACGATAGAGTTAACCACCGCTGGCAGGAAACTGAACATGAGTCCGGCCTACCGTTGTAATTTTGCTTTTGTTCCACAAGGTGAGAAAATATTTAGCGATACCATCCGAAATAATTTGACTTTTGGGATTCAAGATTGCAGCGATGAGCAATTGTATCAAGCGCTTAAAATTGCGTGTGCCACTTTTGTCTTCGAACTCCCATCAGGCTTAGAAACGATGGTTGGCGAATCTGGATTCGGACTATCTGAGGGGCAGTTACAACGAATAGCCGTGGCTCGTGCAATTATGCAGCCAGCGAGCATTTGGTTGTTTGACGAAGTTACCTCTGCCTTAGATCGAGAGACCGCACATAAGCTAGTGAAAAATTTAATTGAATTCGGTCGTGATAGAATTATTGTATTCGTTACTCATGATATGACATTAAAAACATATTTTGAAAACACCTTAGATCTGACTGAACATTCTACGTTTTTCAAGAATTAATAACATGTTAGAATTGACCACTTCATATTATAAAATTGCCGATCATGTCATAAAAATTGTAGATCATATCGGCATTGACTTGGATAGAGCACTACCAACTTTTCGTCCGTTCGCACTGCTTAGCGATTGCTCGGAATATATTTTAACTATTGACATCCGAAGATCAATTGATATGGAAGAGGTTGCTAATCGTAAGGTATTGAGTGATGTTTCGGTGATTTGGATGGAAAGTTTTCGCTTCGAAGAAAATGAAGCAAATTATTATACTTCGATATTGAGCAAGGACCAATGCGACAATTGGTCAATGTGCAGTGAAAAAGATTTTAGTAAATCCGTGATTTACCCTATATCAGAAGAACTATATACAACCACGAAGCTGAGTTGGTTAATCATGGTAGCTTTTGGACAAGCGTGCTTGACACATCATACTTTATTACTTCACGCTTCTGTAGTAGAGAATGGAGATGTTGCGGTCGCCTTTCTCGGCAAAAGTGGAACGGGAAAAAGTACACATTCTCGTCTTTGGATTGATAATAATCCTAATATCGAACTTTTGAACGATGATAACCCAGCGGTCCGAATCTTTCCAGACAATACAGTTATGATTTATGGTACACCTTGGAGTGGTAAAACTCATTGCTATCGTGATGAACGACGCAGGCTTAGCGGAATCGTTCGTTTAGAGCAAGCTCCGATAAACGAATTGACAGTCCGTAATGGTTTGAATGCTCTAACGGACCTCTTACCCAGCTCCTCCGCTATTCGATGGAATGCACTACTTTTTGATAGGATGGTAAGTAGTCTAGAGCGTATCATTGATTCTGTCCGGGTTGCCAAGTTAAGATGTTTGCCAGATAAAGAAGCGGTAAAAATCAGCTATTCGTTCGTTTTTGGTAATAAGTATGCGAATTAGTGTTGATAGTTCCGACTCACAAATTTGTCTTTAGCCCAAAATTGAGAGTGAAAAATTTTGTTATATATCAAACTATATCGGTATAACATTTTGTCTAGGTCTCATACTATTACACTAATTTACAGCGCGAGGTACGAAGAATGGAAAAAGAGTCTGCGTTTAGCAGACTCTTTTTTTATGCCTCCGACATTGAAATAGTTATTAGTTTTTTCTATGGATGCGAATGGGGCTTCCGAAATTAACATCAGACAGTTTTAGCTGAGTTTTTCCCTGTTATAGATAAGCATTTTTACAAGATAATAAGAGAATAAATAAAATCTACTAAATTAGTAGACTATATAAATTTTGTTTCTATATTTGTTCCGACTCTTTAAGAGGATCTGTTATTCCATTTGAATATTGATCGTAATTTCTAGAAGCTAAATCGTGGAAAATATAGAAAATAGCATTGTTTGAGATTTGGAAGCGCAAGAGTACCGTTAGCCAAAAGAACTTTTTGGTATAAAACAAAGCTAATGTGTCGGAGGTCTTGGTTCAAACAGCTATTCTTTGACAAAGAGCGTAGAAAAAAGCAATAACTATTTTAACAATTTAAAGCAAGTATTCAATTGGCGTTGGCACTTGTAAAACTCACTATTAAACAATTAAAAACTATGAAATATAACGCTATTATTGGCATTTCACTGGGTTTTTCCCTTCTTTTTTCGGCTACGACAAGCACTTATGCACAGCAAACCGATCCAAAACCAATTATTAATGCATCGCTGCAAGGAACAGTGATCGATGCAGAGACCAAAGAACCCATTGCAGGTGTGACGGTTCAGTTAGATGCTGTTACTCATCAGGTTAAGACAGATCGAGATGGCAAGTTTCAATTTGTTACCGGTCAAAAACTTCCACTAACGATTATAGTTTCTTACCTTGGATATGAGTCTCAAAAGAGAGTTATTGATAATTCGCCTGTAACAATAGAATTGAAGCCAGCGAGTAATAACTTAGAGCAGATTTTCGTGACCTCAAGGCGCCGAACTGAGCAGATTCAGGACATTCCTATTCCGATTTCTATCGTTAGAGCAAGTACCATTGAAGATGCCGGTGCCTTTAACGTAAATCGTATCAAAGAAGTCGTTCCTACGGTTCAGCTATATTCATCAAACGCGCGAAACACAACGTTAAACATACGTGGGTTAGGATCAACATATGGTTTGACAAACGACGGGATTGATCCTGGCGTAGGATTTTATCTAGACGGTGTATATCTGGCACGTCCCGCTGCAACCTCGTTGGATTTTATCGATATTGAACAGATCGAAGTATTGCGTGGTCCTCAAGGAACTTTGTTTGGCAAAAATACAACGGCTGGAGCTTTCAACATTACATCTCGACTCCCATCTTTTGTACCGGGAGCGAATTTTGAATTAAGCTATGGGAATTATGGCTATATACAAGCAAAGGCATCGTTAACTGGACCATTAGTTAAAGATAAATTAGCGGCGAGAATCTCGCTTTCGGGAACTCAACGAGACGGTTTGTTATACAACGTAAATACAGATAGCAAGATTAATGATATCAATAACTTAGGCGTGCGCGGGCAGTTTTTGTTCACGCCGAATGAAGACTTAAAGATTACCCTAACAGGCGACGTCACTAAACAAAAGCCGAATGGATATGGTTGGGCTGTCGCAGGTGTCGTTGAGAATCAAAGACCAGCATACCGCCAATTCAATAGTATTATCAAAGATCTTGGCTATGAAATCCCGTATAAGAGTGCATTCGAGCGAAAAGTTGACTTAGATACTCGATCCAAAGCAGACAATGAATTGGGAGGTGCTTCGTTAAATGTTGATTACAAGATCGGTAATGGAACTTTGACATCTACATCGGCTTGGCGTTATTGGAATTGGGTTCCTTTGAACGACCGGGATTACCTTGGGATTCCGGCCTATACCATCTCGTCAGGCAACTCTGTACACGATCAATGGTCACAAGAATTTAGATATTCTGGGAATATAAGCGATAAATTAAGTGCTGTTGTAGGTGTTTTTGGTTTATGGCAAGATTTAAAAACCGATCCTGTACATACCGAAGAAGCGGGGGATGCCTTGTGGCGTTTTCAACAGAGTAAAGCGACCGATACACAATGGGGGCCAGGTTTAATCGAAAAGGTTGGAATTCGAACAAATTATGGAATAAAGAGTACAAGTTTGGCCGTTTTTGGTCAATTTGATTGGTCAATTACCGAAAAAATCCACTTACTTCCAGGTCTTAGGTATAATTATGATAAGAAAGTTGCGAATTATAATCGGCTAAAGTATATCGAAAACAACATAAATTATACGGATGCGCAATTAGCGGCAGTAAATAGCATATATGCTGACCAACAGTTTGATGTAGATGCTGACGCTGGGAATCTCTCCGGCCAGCTATCATTACAGTATAAATTCAATCAAAACTATAACGCTTTTGCGACCTATTCAAAAAGTTATAAGCCTATAGGAATCAATGTAGGTGGATTACCGGTAATTGACGGGAAGGTGGCAACCGAGTTAGCTGAGGTAAAACCAGAGTCTGTAAATCATTACGAATTCGGCGTAAAGACAAGCCCAAGCCCCAGAACCTTCCTGAATCTAACGATCTATCAATCGAATATTAAAGATTATCAAATTCAAGTACAAACACCAGATCCGGGTGTAAATCGTGGATACCTCGCTAATGCTGAAAAAGTAAGCGTAAAAGGTTTAGAATTAGACGGTAGTTTCCGAGCAACACAATTTTTAAGTGTCAATGCAGCGTTCGCTTATACCGATGGGAAATATGTCTCCTTTGAAAATGCACCTGTGCCGCTCGAAGAAGTAGGGGGAGCACAGGCCTACAAAGACGTCTCTGGAGGTCAATTACCAGGGATATCAAAATATTCATGGACAATAGCGCCCGAGCTAACGAAAAAAGGTAATTTTTTGAGTCTTCAAGGGAATTATTTCTTGGCACTCGATGCATTCTATAGATCCAAATTCTCTTCGAGTCCTTCACCGTCTAAATATTTAAATATTGATGGCTATACACTGGTTAATGCGCGTGTAGGTTTTCGCGCAACAAATGGCTTATCGGTTATTGTATGGAGTAGAAATTTGGCTAATAAGGATTATTATGAACAGTTGTTAGCTGCCCCAGGAAACTATGGGCACTATGCAGGGGTGGTGGGAGATCCTAGAACTTTCGGATTAACCTTACGATACAGTTGGAGGTAATCTATCGTCGAATACGATGAAAAATCACGGTCTATAAATGTTCAGCCTTTTATAAACATTATAGCACCGTGATTCGTTACTAAATAAATAAAGAAGATGAAGGCTCCGTGGGAGGGAGCGCCTTCAAATTCTTACACATCACACTAATAAAACAAAGAGGTTGTTTTAAAATTATCTTAATACTGACGAACACATTTGATGCTCATGCCGTACACTTTTGAATAATGAGCGATTTCATTACCCGCGCCAGTTCCACCACGTTCGTCGATTTCTAATACATAGCCGTTTGTAGTACTGTAAGCCTCACTCGACCAGTACATACCATCATTCGTGTTCGATACAGAACAATTATTGTTCGTAATCCATCCTGCCTCATGGAAATAAACACGTTCCCCATTTTGAGCATCGAAATACACAGCACCATTGTTAGGTACATTCGCAATAGCCACATTTAAGCCGGTAAAATCTTGTCGCGTTGGTGTTCTCCATGAATTTTTTGGAAATACTTCTCTACAAGGGTCACCATATTCAGTGGTGGTATTACCAGTAATGCTGCGCGGTTTTAAAGAATTCCAGTTCCAATAGTAATTACATGGATGCGTTGTACCTGTCATAAAGGGTTCAGAAATTTTATATGGATTTCCTGGATCGGTTGGGTCATAGTATAAAATTCCTTGTGCCCATTCCTTATCACCGATAACACCGCCTTTGTATTTTAGATTAACCAAGGCTCTTTTTATAAGCTTAACATCGCTGTTAAAGCCCGTAATAAGCGCAAGTTTTGGTAATGTTGGGCTAATAAGGGTAATATTCATCCCTGTCTTGTTATAAACCACATTGGTAAAATTCACGGAAAAGGAAGGTAAAGCTGCTGCTGTATACAGGGCATTCGTTGATTTTTGAATTGCGTTTGAACCATCGGCAGCGAAAGTGATCGTTTCGCTCGTTGTGGTTGTATTTAAGATTGTCGTTCCTAGTGCGCCACTTTTTAGGCCAAAAGATTTTGAAACTAAAGGTAGTGCAACGAAATTAGCAGTCAACGTCACAAAGCTGTTTGCATACATTTGCTGCGCATCAACTTTTACCTCAACTTTTGAGATTTGATGCTCAAACTCAATATCCACTTTCGAAGTAGTCCCCGCGCTTGTTGTGAAAGTCCCACTGTCGAAAAGCAATGGCGCATTCGTTCTTGTTGGGATTTGAGGATTGTCGGTGTCGCTAGGCAAAGGGATAGTCGATGCATCATCGTATGAGTAGGCGTACCATTTGTATGTTACATTACTAAATAATTTTTCAATATGTCTTGTTGAAGAAACCGTAATTTCTGCAGAGGTCTTGTAAACCTCGTTACCGTTTTGAACTTCGTAGAATAAAATGCGGAATTTTTTTCCTGTATCCATACTACGACGACCCAGTGCAGCTTTTAACGCGGATTTATTTCCAGCATTTGATGCTGTTGTACTTGTACTCTGTAAACGAGTCGCGGAAGCATTACTCTCTGGAGATAATTCCCAGCTGAAGCCATCGAAATCTGTCTGCTGATTAGCGCTTTGGCTACTGCTTAAGCCATCGCGAATTAAACTCGCCTTAGCAGCAGCGCCAGAGTTGTAGTCTTGCAATAATGCATCCTTAATGCCATGAACGATAATCTCCACACCTTCAGCCTCAGCCATAGCGGGAGCAGATTCCTGCTTGTTACAGCTCAACGTAAGCGAACCGGTCGTAAATAATATAAAGAGAAAGTATATATGTTTTTTCATTGGTAATATCAATTTCAATGTGTTGTAAAAGTTAAAATTCCATATCGTAAGTGCGCTCATCTAAGCCTTGATCGATGATATCAGGTTGTGATGAATCCTGTGGTCCGCCCACACTAACATTGGTTGATCCAGCGGCAATACTATGCTCTAGTACGATGATCTCCATGCTGACTCTAGGAGACATGTATTTTCGTTTTGCTGATACTTGATCTTGTGTTATTTTTAATTCTTCCATAATTTTTTTATATTTTTATCAAACCGATTAGCCAGCCCAATCAACAACTAACACGATTGTATTATTGAATTGTCCCGAGCGTTTCAGGTTATAACAGGATATTGTATCGAAACTGTAGAATTTTGTAGTAAAATGTTGACATAGCGCCCTTCAGCGTGTATTATTTCGACTGCGCGAGACTTTCAGATTGTTCCGTCTTGAAAATTGTTGTCTATAGGTTTTATCATTTTTATAGATATATTTGGGCACTACCTAGAAAAAATATGGCAGAATTACTTGAGAATCTTACCGATGAAGAATTGTTTCTTTTCGTGAAGGAAAGTAACAGAAAAGCCTTCACTGTACTGTATGATCGATATAAAAAACCGATGATAAGCTACACCGTGAAAAAGGTAGGTTCTGCCCCTGCAGTAGATATTGTACACGATGTATTCGCTAAGATTTGGTCGCATAGGGAGACTATAGGTCAGAAAGAAAAGTTGTCCTGGTATTTATTCCATGTGCTCAGAAATAGAATCATCGATTATATTGGAAAAACGAAACACAATTCAGTGTATTTAGATACACTCGATGTAGACGATATGGATCGTTTCGATAATTCTACCGACCACAAAGTGCGCGTGGAACTCTTCTTGAAGGAAATAGAATCCGAGTTAGCCAAATTTAATCCGAATGCGATGACGATCATTAAGCGTCACTTACAGGGCTATAAAAATCAGGAAATCGCAGAAGAACTGAATCTAACGGAAAAGACGATTCGAAACGAGAAGTCTAAAATCTTAAAATTTTTAAAATCGCGATATACTGGATATCTATTAATTTCGCTATTAATTAGTTAATGTCTTTTATCATTCGAAAGGCAAGAATTCACCGGACATGGAAAATAAAAAAGAACTCTTACGGAAATATGCAGAAGGAAAAACAACTGCCGAGGAGAGCTTATTGATAGAACAATGGTTTAATGAACTCAACTCCGGGGAGAAGTTAACAGTGGAAAGATTAGATGAGTTAACCGAACAGTTGGATCATAGACTAAAGCATACTGATGCTAAGCCGAAGGTCTGGGGCTGGGTTGCTGCGGCTTCGGTTCTTATTTTTTGCTCATTATTAGCGAACTACTTTTTCTTCAATACAGAAGCAAAACGTGCGGTTTACACTGAAATTGCGCAAATCAAAGCGCCACAAGCCGACGGCGTGGAGATATTATTTGATAATGGGGAAAAGCTCAGCCTTGCGAAATTGAAGACTGGAGAAGCTTGGACTGCTCAGGGACATCAGTTTCAAAAATTAGCGACAGGGGAGTACAAGCATAGTACTGCTGAAAATTCGCAAGCCGTTCTAAAATTTACAATCCAAGCGTTAAAAGGAGGGATGGCGATTTTTGACCTTTCCGATGGATCGAAAGTATGGATCAACGAAAATACAGAACTGGAAGTTCCCTCAGACTTTGAATCCATGAGAAGGGTGCGTTTGGATGGGGAAGCTTATTTTCGCATCATCGCTAAAACTACTGAGGCTGGACCAGCAACTTTCCGTGTTCTTGGAAAAGCGAAAGACATCGAGGTACTCGGGACAGAATTCAACGCTAAATTTGGAAAGCTTAGTCAAATCTACTTAGAAGAAGGAAAAATAGCATTAAGCGACCATGCTGAAGATTCTTCATTGGTTTCCAAATCGATCGTTATGTCGCCAAAAGAGTTTTTCAATGGAAATCAAGTTGTACTTATGGATAATCCAGCAAGTATACTGGCTTGGAAAGAAGACCGATTTAATCTAACTCAATTTAATTTAAGCGAGTTTACTAACATATTAAGCGAATGGTATGACGTTGAAATCCAACTAGAACCTGGATTAGCGAACCGCCAATTGTACGGAATGCTCAGTCGTAGACTTTCTTTAAAAGAAGTTCTAGATGCTATTAATAAGATAATACCAATCTCATATTCATTAAAGCAGAATAAAATATATATATCAGACCAATCTAAATAACTGTAAAGAGGAAATGATAACGGGGAATATCATCAGCTTGAAGTACAGGGTTTTTGGGGCAATTAGCTGTAAAGTAGCTTCTTGTGTTATTGTTTTTTGCTTATTTTTTACGCTTCCATGCCTGGCGCAACGCGTCACATTAGATGTTAAAAATAAGTCACTCGTGGATATTTTTGATCGTATCCAACAGCAAGTAAAAATAGATATGTTGGGGGATTTGGAGCTTTTAAGAAATTCGAGGAAATATGATTTTCGAGTCAATGATATGGAGCTTTCCGATGTTTTAATGAGACTTTCCGTTCAGAGTGAAATCGACATGTTTATTGAGGGGAAAATAGTTTTTATCAGAAGGTTGACAGCAGAGAGAAGGCGAGAGATTAGCAATCGTGTAAAAGCATCTCTTAAAACGTCGAAATTGTCTGGTCAGATATTTAACCAATTAGGAGAACCTCTTGCCGGAGTTTCAATCAGGAATATATCCGAAAATAGAAATCTCGCTGCCTCAGACCATTCTGGGCGTTTTGAAATAGAATATGTTGATGATCCAGTGTTGAGTTTTTCCATGCTCGGCTATCAAAGTAACCAGCTCAGAATCAAGGGTCAGAAATCAGTTCGTATAGAACTTCAACAACTTAGCTTCGCGCTAGATTCGCTCGATATCAATACCGGCTATTCGCAACGCAAGTTGGGTAGTTTTACGGGTGCAGCTTCCGTAATCGCTCAAAAGGAGCTCCGCAATTTTAATTCTAACAATACATTAAAGATTATTGAAGCTATTGAGCCGGCATTCAAAATACACGATGATATCTTCAATGGAGGTAACCCGAATCAAATCCCCCAGATCACTGTTCGAGGAATTAATAATGTAGGAAATTATGTAGTCAATTCTCCGTTAATTATCCTCGATGGATTTGAAGTAACCTTAGAGCGTTTATATGACTTAGATATTAATCGTATAGAAAGAATTATGCTTTTGAAAGATGTGAGTTCCATGGTGCTTTATGGGTCGCGAGGCGGAAATGGTGTTTTACTTATAGAAACGAAAAAGCCCAGTTCAGGGGATATGAAAATTTCCTTAGATTATCGGTTATCGTTTACAGGTGCCGACCTCTCAGACTATAATTTGATGAATGCAAGTGAGAAGTTGGAATTTGAGCGATTCGCCGGTAAATATCAACATAAACCCATGCTGGGAGAAAGTCTTAACGAACAAAACATTAATCAGACAAAACTAGATAATTTATATAGCCAACGATTGGCCAACGTTTTCGAAGGAGTCGATACTTACTGGCTCAAGCAGA
>JBEBRI010000076.1:0-18056 GCA_040394915.1 Sphingobacterium sp. | reverse complement strand
AAATGGTTTGTTAATATAATATGTCACGCCAAAACTATAGGCGTCAATCTTATCAATATCCTGAGACTTCGCCGTCATCATGATAATGATATTCTCGAAACCCGCTTTGCGGACACCTTCGCAAACTTCAATACCTTCTTTACCTGGCAACATCCAATCCAAAAGAACAATATCGGGTGAGCTGGATAGAATAAGCTTTTCAGCCTCTAATCCATCACTACACTGAATCACATTATAATTTTCGGTTTGAAGTCTATGGCTTACTAGGAAACGTAAGTTATCGTCGTCCTCTACAACTGCAATAGTTATCTCTTTGTTCATAGTTAAATACTAGGGATTATCGTGGGAATATTAATGTAAATACGGTGCCTTCACCTTCAATACTATTTACTTTAATCTCTCCGCCCATAAATTCAGTAATTTCTTTACAAAATGCCAATCCTAATCCGACGCTTCCGCTTTGATTAAATTGGTTTTTAACTCTATAAAATTTCTTAAATATATTTTTAAGTTCATGCTTGTTAATTCCAATTCCCTGATCGGAAAACTGGATCACAAAATTCTTTTTATTTTGTTCAACACGAATATCCACAAATTTTCTCGAAACTTCGGAATATTTATAGGCATTATCAATCAAGTTTTGAAACACCGAATTTAATAAGATGGGATCGGTATAAATATTACTGTCCACATCGATTTGCGATGTTAGGTTCAAATCAGGATACTTAATCCGTGTTGCCTCAAATATCTCCTCGCAAAAACTGTTCAAATCCACGTATTCTCCCTTAAATTTTAGAGATTTATTTTCTATCTGCGTGAATGACAGCAATTTATTCATCAAATTATTTAACTTATCCGCCTCTTGATCAAGTATCTTTCCATACATGTGTCTTTCCTGATCAGAGATATTTTCGGCGCTTTTGATGTTATTCCCAGCAATCTTAATAACGCTCACCGGTGTCTTAAATTCGTGCGTTAAGTTATTGATAAAGTCATATTGTAATTGAAATAAGCGACTATTGATCGCGATATTTCGATAAATTAAGTAGACAATTAACAACAGAATTGCATACAATAGCGATACGCCTAACACTACGGGAAAGAACTGTCTGTTAATTTCTCCACGCAAGAACTGTTCCGAGGAATCAAATTGCAATTTATATTCTGACAAAGCGCCAGGCAATGCCATCTCTGTACGGATGTACCCCTCTTCTTCGGTCAGGTTGGGATCAGCAATCGCTAGCACACTAATCCGTTCGTATAATCTCGGCTGAACGTTCTCAATCTTAATTTTAGCAGGATTGATCTTGTACACAAACAAATCCTGATCGTAAGCAACGGCCGTCGTTATCGTGTCTTCCATGAGTGTTTTATAAGCACGTAAGGTACTTACTCGAGGAATATTGAGGTAGGTAACTTTTCCAGGTACTGTATTATAAAATATACGATAGATGTCATTTTCTGTTAACGATGTAGAATCATCTAAGACATCCAGGAAGTTCACCATCTTAATGGCCATGTTATTGAAATCGTCCGAGGTCGGTCGATTCACTGTAGCGTCAATTCGATTACGCAGCAATTTATGCTGACTATCCAGCTTGAATGAATAGATAGATTGCGGAAAAATTAATAGATTTTGAAAACGCACGCCTCGAGCTGCACTGTTTTGATTGGTGAACAGTACATCATAGAAAACAACCTCATCCACAAAAGCATTCTTACGCAAGATCTTTTCCGAGTAAGCGACCGCATGCACCGAATCTAAATACCCTTGATAATTCGAAACTTCGGAAATACTGTTGTTGAAAAAATTATTAAAGGGCTTTAGGGTCGCATCGAATACATCGACCTTGCGGTTATAGAATTCAGATTCTACGTAGTTCGACATCATCACTCGCGCCAAAAAAACAGCGATAATATAGAGGATTGTCAAAAAGGCTACGAAGGCGACCAATAAGCCTAGGTTCTTCCGGTATTTACTTGTTTTTCTGATCATGCCGAAGCTATTTCAAGTTCTCCGCTAAAAACCGTTCAATCTCTTGGTAATATTCTACCACATTTTCCTCATTTCTAAATCGTTTACCCTCATCCTTTTTAAAGATATAGCGCACAGGAACTTGGTTAGATTTCAATTTACTCACGAATTGATTCGCATCGGTCACCGAAGTGTATTTATCTTTTCCACCTTGGAAATATAAAATCGGGATACGTACTTTATCGGCATGAAATATCGGAGAAATTGCTTGAAACAATTCCGATTCCTTTTCTGGATTTCCAATGATGCGATAGTAAAGCTGAACGTAATGCTTCATGTGCGAAGGAATTTCTCGGAAATACGTAAACAGATTACTGTAGCCAGAGGAAGAGATAGCACAGCGATACAAATTATTAAACACCGAAGCATACAGTGCCGAGTATCCACCGAATCCCGCCCCCATAATTGCAATACGATCTTTATCGGCAATGCCCTGATGAATTAACCAAGCAACGCCGTCAGAGATATCCGACTGAATCTTGCCGCCCCACTCCTTAAATCCTGCCGTCCAAAACTCCTTTCCGTAGCCCATTGAACCTCGATAATTGACTTGAAATACAGCATAGCCTCGATTCGTCAAAAACTGAACTTCCGAATCAAAGCCCCATTCGTTCCGCCGATTAGGACCGTCATGAACTAATACAACGACCGGACAATTCTTCCTGCCAGATTTCGGGTAAGTGATAAAGGCATGGATCGTTTTGTTATCTCTAGAGAGGTAACTTACCTCTTCCATAGCGTTCAAATGAAGATCTTTCAATTTGGGATTATCTTCTGAAAGCAATTTCAACATTTTAGTTGATTTGTTGAAATAATATATTTCTCCGGGATGTACATCACTGTAAACGCGTAAAATATAGCCGTTTAACGAGGTATCACTATCGAAAAAATCAACTTCCATATCTGGAAACTTCGTCTTGAGATAATCGTAGGCTTCTTTGTAGGAAGAATTGATAATCGATTTTTTATTTCTTTCCACAAAGGAACTTGTATAGAGTAGTTCCTGTAAATTACTGGAATACCCCTCGATGTTTAGGTCTCCTTGCTTATTTTCATACAGCACCTGCGTTTCCTTGCCTTCAGACGCATTAAACTCAACCATAGCCAGCTTATCGCGTTTATCGTTGGAAAGTGCATAGATCAACTCGTTTGAACCTTTCTTAAATCCCATCGGAATAAAGGTTGTCTCAAATTCGTTTTTCATCACTTCACGGAAAGGTTCAGATTCCGACGCACGGTACAAAATTGATTCCTGCACACTATCACTTGTCAACGCTAAACGCACAACACCGTCTGGAGATCCGATCCAATTGACCACATTCCCAGGATTGGTATAAATTAACTGATTTGGACGCCCATCCAGATAAATCCGATACAGGTCAAACAGCGAAGAATCCCGCTTATTCATTCCTACGACCAAACTCCCATTATTACTACGCAAGGGTCCTATCCAATGTAATTTTACATCATCTGTTTCCACAAGCGGATGTCGCTCTTCGGTATGTACATTGATTCGAAACAGGCGCAAGCTGTCGGCCATAGACTGCGTATTCGAGAATATAATTTGATGATCATCGGCCCAGAAAAAACCTTGCACGTTCAAACTCGATTGGTAGGTCAATTGCTTCGAAGAATCAGGTTGAATTAAATCGAGGATGAAGATGTTTTTACAATGATCATGAACGCCTAAGTATGCGATTTTACTTCCGTCTGGAGACAAACGAAAATTATTCTTATCAGGTTTTACAAAGAAGTCTTCTATCGGGATAACCTTATCGCGACTGTTTTGTCGCTTGCAAGAAGTCGCCAGCGTGAAAACACTTACAATAAGAACCAAAAATCTAAAATCCATATATTAACCAGCCCCTTTTACCAAATATTAGAAAAAAATGTCGGAAAGTACGTTTTGCAACCTTATTTTTACAGCCGTAAATTAATAAACAGCCCTATGTATTTATATAATGTTTCTATAATTATTGAAGATTCTGTACACCAATCACTATTCGACTGGATAAAGCAAGAACTCTTAATAAACGCTCAGCCCGATCTAAAATTGTTAAAGATGCTTTATTCTCCACATGAAGGACAGACCTATTGTTTACAAATCGTATTGGAAAACGAAGAAGCAATAGAAAGCATAAAAACCGGAATTATTCAGGATCTACAGGAACACATTGCGCATCATTACAGCGAGAAGGCATTTATATTTGATAGTGTGATGCAATATATCCCCCATCGATAAACCACTTTGATTTACTCTTTGACTGCGGCATACTTTGAATCGTATGACACCTTCGGCGAGAGATAATGTAAAAGGATAAGCCGAGAATATCGGTAATTGAATGGTGCGAAAACGAATATGGTTGTAAATAATACGCCGATGTACATCCACGGCGATTCACTTTTGGTGATTATTGCCGTCAACAAGGCCATGCATAGCACTTCAGCAACGGAAAGCGCATAACTTACATACATAGCCGCATAGAAATAGCCCGGTTCAATTTCGAATTTAAACCCGCAATGCGGACAGTGATCGTGCATTTTCTGACGAGCGAGTCCATAAGCTGTCCCGCTGAACATTTTTCCTGTTCTACAACGTGGACATTTTGACGAAATAACAGCTTGAATTTTCGAAACCGACATCTACTCTTCTACTCCTTTTACTGCCGTGAGCGAATTCGATTGATTTGTATGACGGAACTTCTTGTACCATAGCAGGCCAACCCCTGCAGCAATCAAAAATGGCATAGCTAAGAGGAATAGGATTCCATCATTTAATCCCTTTCCTTGTGTATTTCCGTCTTGCGTGCTATTCTCCGCATTTAAAGAACACATCGCACATTGTGCCGTAGCTGTCGATATGGAACTTGCACTTGAAAACAACAGTACAATGACAAACAACAATCTGAAGGAGTGTTTTCGAATCATAGGGCAAAGTTAAGGATTTAATCTAAGAATATTATACCTGCTCTGTCAGCAATACATTGAATTTCTCCCAAAACCCATCCACAGGAAGCGGTGCCTTGATAAGCATATCTTCCTCTTTGATAGGGTGCTGGAATGCCAATGATCGCGAGTGCAAGCAAATGGTACGCTTAAGACTACCTCGAGGATACCCGTATTTATTGTCGCCTACAATCGGACAGCCCATGAAAGCGAGCTGACTGCGGATTTGATGCGTCCGACCAGTGAGCGGATTTACCTTCAAAAGATAAAAGCCATCTACTTGCCCAATCACTTCATAATCCAGTTCTGCATAGCTTCCGTTCTTTACCTCTCGATTATAAGCTTTTGTAATCATTTTCTTTCGATCGCGCAATAACCAATTTTTTAATGTGCCTTTGAACTGTTCCGGGCGTTCGCGAACAACGGCCAAATAGGTCTTTTTCACCTTCCGATCATGAAATAAACGATTCATCCGATCCAACCCCTTGCTCGTTTTCGCAAATAGAATCATCCCACTAACAGGTCGATCCAGACGATGGATTACACCAATAAACGCACCGTTGGGCTTTTGATATTTTTCAGCAACAAAATCCTTAACCATCTCCTCCAAGGACTTGTCTCCTGAATCATCTACTTGTACAATATCCCCTCCTCGTTTATTAATTGCTATATAATGATTGTCTTCGAATAAGACATCATGCTCACTAATCTTTGCCATATCTCTACTTTCTGGTTTGCATCACAAACCTACCTAAATAATCAAACAAAAAAAGCGACCAACGGCCACTTTTATAAACTATTCAAAAGCAATTGAATGCTTTTATTTTTTTTAGTTAGCAACGGAATCTTGCGCCTTTTCAGCCTCTTCTTTCGCTTTCTTCTTGAAGAATCCTCGTAGTAAGAAGTTACTTTGTAGCGCTTCCATATTTTGATCAAGCTTCTCTGTACCCATGTTCAGGTTCTTCAATATTTGCTTGATTTCGTTTGCCGCCTCTGCATCATTCGTCAAAACGCCAATAGCATTATCTTTATCGTTTAAACGAGCTGTGGTCTCATTCAAATTTGCCATCAGTGCTGAAGCGGTTTGAGTTACTCCTTGCAATTGGGCCGCAGACTCTCTCAAGCTTGCAAAGACCTGTGTATCCGTCGATAAATCATGAATCAAACCCTGATCACTGTTTAACTTATTCGTCAAGGAAACAAGATTATTAACTGCAGCATTTGCTGTGGACATCGTTGAATTTAGCGAGTTTACCGATTTCCGAAGATTATTAGCAATCTCTTCATCGGTCATCAATGCACCTACCGCTCCTTTTCCTTCCACCATTTGTTTGGAAAGCGTAGCAAAGTTCTTTGTAATCTCAAGGAGATTTTCATTATTGACTTGTAAAGTTGCAAGCATGGCTTCCATACCGCCCGAAACGCCCGATTTAATCACATCGCCGTCTGCTACCGCCGGTATTTTCTCGCTGCCGCCAACCAAACTAATAATCGCATTACCAATCAAACCGTCGGAACTTAAGGTCGCAATGACGTCCTTACGAATAAATTGGCTTGATTTCTCCTCCACACTCATAACTACCCGCACATTTTCTACACTCTCAAACTTAATCTCTTTGATAATACCGACCTTTACCCCGGAAAACCAAACGTTGTTCCCAACCTTCAAGCCTTTTACATCTTTGAAATAGGTAGTCAATGCCAGATTCTTGCTGAATTTATTTTGCTGAGTACCCAACACTAAGATACCAGCCACCAAAATAACCAACCCTATTAAGGTAAATAAACCTACAATAATCGATCGTTTTCTATCTTCTGTTGTTGCCATAAATTGTGTTATACAATAAAATTATAATCATAAAAAGGTTTAACCCTTTCGTCATCTGTATCAAAAATTTCATCAAACTTGCCGACCCGTTCAAAGCGTCCGTCCAAAAGCATCGCTACCCGATCCCCAACCATTTTGGCACAAGCTAAGTCATGCGTGATAATTATCGATGAAGTTTTGTAACGCTCTTGCACTTCATTAATTAGGGAATTGATATCCAAACATGTAATCGGATCTAATCCAGCGGTAGGCTCATCATACATCATTATATCGGGACGGAGAATCAATGTTCGCGCGATACCAATACGCTTCCTTTGCCCGCCCGATAATTCTGAAGGCATCTGATTGATGGCACGTAAAAGCCCAACACCTTCCAAAACATCCTCAACTTCTCTATTGATTTCCGCACGTGTCAAATTCCGCTTATTTCGAACTAGCGGAAACTCTAAGTTCTCGCGAACAGTCATACTATCGTATAACGCTGAATTTTGAAATGAAAACCCGATACGTAATCGAAGTGCTCTCAGTTCTTTTTCACTCAATTGATTGACAATGGAACCCAGCACGTTAATATCGCCTGAATCTGGCATTAGTAGACCAGAAATCAATTTGATTAAAACGGATTTCCCTGTTCCCGAACGACCTAAAACAACTAAGTTCTCACCGTTGTATAATTCTAAATCGACGTTTCGTAAGACGTGCAAATCACCAAAAGATTTACTCACGCCATCCACATGGATGACCACATCGTTATAGTCAATTTGCGCTAATTTCTTCTCTTCCATACCTGATTACCCCATTAATGCTAAAATTTGAACAATCAGTAATTCTTCGATAAAAACGATAAACATGGAGGCAACAACCGCCGAATTGGCTGCTTTACCAACACCTTCCGTTCCTTTGGAAGAATAATAACCAACATAAGTACTGACGAATCCAATGGTAAAACCAAAGACGATGGCACGGAAAACCATGGCAAACACATCTTTCGGCGCGATGGCCTCAAAAACTTGTGTTATATAACTCAACACACTGAGTTGATCCTTCGAGATGATACTCAAATATCCGCCGGCTAATCCAATTCCTGAAACATAGAAACATAGTACAGGAATCATAATCGTGGTTGCCAAAATACGCGTACTAATTAAGAACTTAAATGGATTGGTACCGGAAACCTCCATGGCGTCAATTTGTTCGGTTACATTCATCGAACTCAATTCCGCCCCAATCTGAGAACCAACCTTACCGGACGCAATTAATGCAGTGACAAGGGGCGCTAGGGCGCGAACAATCGCAATAGAAATTAAGTTTGGCAACCAAGAAGCCGCTCCAAATTCTTCCAAAGAAGGTCTCGATTGCTTTGTAAATACAAAACCGACGATAAATCCAGTTAAACTAATCAATGGGAAGGACTTCCATCCAACTTCATAACATTGTCGAATAATCTCTTTGAATTCATAGGGTGGACTTACTACTTCACGGAAAAAACGCATCAGAAACCGATGTAGTTTTGCAAATTCCAGTAGTAAAGATTCTATCTTCTTCGCCATTAAAATCGTATAGTTAAAAATAATAAGCCGCCTTTCCTTCGGCAAATAACCTGCCAAATGTACAAACTTTTTAGGTATCAGCTGATGTCAACATTAAATATTAACTCCAACAATTCAAAAGGTCAAAAAGTTTTACAAAAATATTAATCATTAAACCTTTTGTAAACTTCTACTGTCATAGAATTAAAATTGGTTGTAAACTTTAATAATAAAGGACATGAAAAACATAAGGACATACAGCATTTTAGCCTCCCTAATCTTAATGATAGCCGGGGTTTTTAAAACCAGCGAGGTATCTGCTCAAGGATACGATGATGTCACATTTGATGACTTCTATGATGAGCTGGATCCTTATGGGAATTGGGATGATGACCCCGAATATGGTAATGTATGGTATCCAGATGTCGAAAGAGACTTCAGACCTTACGGAACCAATGGTTATTGGACGATGACTGAATATGGAAATACATGGGTATCAAACTATGATTGGGGCTGGGCACCATTTCACTACGGTCGCTGGGTACATCGTGGACATCGTGGATGGGGATGGATCCCGGGCTACGAATGGGGACCTGGATGGGTAAATTGGCGATCTGGCGGTGGATACTATGGATGGGCTCCAATGGCGCCTGGCGTAAGTATTAATGTATCATTTAACTTGCCAATCGATTTATGGGTGTTTATTCCTACCGCGCGTATTTATGATCGTTACATACCTAGATATTGGTCATATGGCGATAGATACCCTCATATTTACAACAGAACTACGGTGATCAATAACACCTATATCGTGAACAATAATCGTTATTACAGTGGTCCTTCGCGTAGGGATATTGAACGAAACACTGGTCGTCGTGTTAATGTAAGAAACGTACGCTTTGAAAACAATAGAGGCGCAAGTCGTGCAGATAATCGCAATGTTTCTATCTTCCGTCCGAATCGTAATAATATGGATCGTATCCGAAACGAGCGTGGAAACAATGGTAGAAATTCAAGAATAGAGAATAAAGGAAATTCACGTTCAGACAACCGTGGTAATGCACGTGTAGACAATAACAGATCCTCTCGTGTAGAAGATCGTAGCAATAGTCGCAATGCACGTGCAAACGAGAGCCGTGTAAATCGGAATGATCGTTCCAACTCTGATTATACCATCAGAACGAACGAACGTGGACAACGTGAAATGCATATCGGAAATAATTCCGGTAGGAATGATCGCTCTACGTCAACAAGACAGCCGAACAACGAGTCTCGTCTCGATCGTTCAGCGGGAAATATCCGCAATGAAAACCGGTCGAACAGACAAAGTGAACGTCAGATGCAAAGAGAAAGACCGACTCGCGAAATTGGTAATTCGCAATCGCGTCAACCTCGATCATCTAGTCAGGAACGCACAGCATGGGATCGCGGATCTTCATCTTCTAGACCATCTAGATCAGAAGCAACACCGCAACGTATGGAACGTAGTCCAAGACAATCGGCGCCAAGTTCTCGTGAACAAAGAGCACCTCAACAACGTGCCCCTCGCATGGAACAACAACAATCACGTCAACAAAGCCGTGTGTTTCAAGCGAGCAATAATCAACGCAGTAGTGTTGAAAGACAATCACGTTCATCGTCTGTACAACGTAGTGCGCCGAGTGTAAGTCGTCAATCAGGTAACCGCTCAAATGCTGGATCAGCACGTGCTGATCGTGGAAACGGAAGAGGCGGACGCCATTAATATAAACATTTAGTTGAAACAAATTTTTCTGAGAGAGCTGCCCAAAAAGGCAGCTCTTTCGTTTTTTCTTTGCAATAAAACCTGCACATTTGTATTTATTTTTTGTTAACTTGATAATTAGCACTAATTCTAAATACAAATGGCGAGACTTACTTCCATCTTAGATAACGACTTCTACAAATTTACCATGCAATACGCTGTGGTTAAACTTTTTCCGAAAGCTAAGGCACGCTATCAGTTTATCAATCGGGGGAAACATGCCTTTCCCGATGGGTTTGCGGAAAAATTGCGCGAGGCCATTAAGCACATGGCTGAGCTCAAACTGAGCAAATCCGAGAAGTCATTCTTCGCCAAAACCTGTCCTTATATTGACCCGACTTATTTTGATTTTCTACAGGGCTACCAATACGATCCCGATGAAGTTACGATTAGTCAAGATGGTCCGGATCTAGAAGTTCATATAGAAGGTTATTGGTATCGTACAATTCTTTGGGAAGTACCTGTAATGGCATTAATCTGTGAATTATATTATGAGCTTACCGGGCAGGAACGTGTTTCAGATATGGAGGTAGCACAGATCGTTAACGATAAGATGAATAAATATGATAAGCTGAATATCACGATTGCTGATTTTGGAACGCGGCGCCGACACTCCTACGCTGTCCACGACTTAGTCATTAAAGCCTTACGTGATCATCAGTCGAAAACCTTTATCGGCACAAGTAATGTCCATTTTGCAATGAAATATAAAACCAAACCTATCGGTACGCATGCGCATGAATGGTTTATGTTTCATGCTGCAAAATATGGTTATAAGATGGCGAATCTTTTAGGATTAGAGCATTGGGCAGATGTTTATCGTGGTGACTTAGGGATTGCCCTCTCTGACACCTATACGACAGAAGCTTTCTTCAAGCAGTTTGACAAGAAATTAACGAAATTATTTGATGGTGTTCGCCATGACAGCGGCGATCCGATCGAGTTTGCGAAAATGACGATCAAACATTATGAAAGCAAGGGCATCAATCCGTTAAATAAGACGATTATTTTCTCTGATGGCCTGGACTACGAGAAAGTTGTTAAGATCGTGCAATTCTGCGATGGAAAAATTGGTCACTCATTTGGGATTGGCACGGATTTCACCAATGATGTGGGTCTGAAACGCATGAATATTGTGTTGAAGATGACGGAAGCCTATCCAGATGAAGGGGAATGGACGCCCGTTATCAAATTGTCGGACGAGCCGTTAAAGCATACGGGTGATCCAGAAGAAATCAAGATGGCGATGCGCTTTTTAAACATTTCCGATCATGCATAGAGACGTTTATGGCGAGGCTTTATTCGATTTTCAAGAGAAAGGCGAATTAGCAGAACCATTATTGCTTCATAGCAGCTATGGCGATATCGAAGAGATGCCGGTCGAAGTATTTTACCGCGAAGAAGAGGATATTCCGGAGCTGGAATTTATTGCTCTTTCGCTATGCGACGGGAAGGTATTAGATGTTGGCGCTGGAACTGGAGTTCACGCCCTCTATTTACAAGAAAAAGCATTTGATGTCACGGCGCTCGAAGTTTCTGAAATTGCCTGCAATATTATGAGAAATCGCGGGGTGCAGCAGGTCAAACATGCAGATTTCTATAAGTTCCATGGGGAACAGTATGACACCCTACTCTTTTTGATGAACGGGATTGGAATTGCCGGAACATTAGAAGGATTCCGTCTGTTACTCCAGCATGCTAAATCATTATTGACGGATCGCGGTCAGTTGCTGTTCGATAGTTCTAATATCGACTACCTCTATGAAGAATTCCGTATCCAGCGGCCCGACCACTATTTCGGCGAAATTAACTTCCAATACGAATACAAATCCCAACGGGGAGAACCCTTTAAATGGTTGTATATCGACCAAGATACGCTTATCAAAATTGCACAGGAAGAAGGCTGGGTTGTTCAGATTCTCTTTGAAGATGAAAATGATCAATACCTCGTTCGTATGGAACCCAGAAGAGATAGTTTATAAAAAGAGGGGCATTGAAAAAGCCTTTTCACTAGATTAGCTCAACCTATAGCGCTTTTTAACAGTAACATTTCTCAGTATGTTGAACTTGTACTCGCACTTGTAAAAGCCTAAGCATTCAACCCGAATAGTTTAACATTCTGCTCGAGTTTGGTTTGGACTTTCGTCGGACATCATTCGATAGTTTCCGACGAAAGTCCAAATATTTATTAAGTAGATCAACCGCCTAATAAGGCCCTTCCGTCTCCATCGAGGCCAAATCGTCGATACGTTTTTACTAACTCTTATCTACAATGAATAAATAATTTTCAGGCAGGTATGGAATTCTATAGTATCTTGCATCAGATAGTAAAAAGTTTAACTATCATATCTCATTAGCATGCTCCATATTATGAAAAGACTCTACTCAATCCTTCTTATGCTTATCCCTGCCCTAGTTTGGGGACAATCCAAGCAAGAAAGTGCAGCGATAGCTGATAAATGGAAGGAAATTGATCGATTGATTTCAATTTTGAATTATGAGCAGACGAAGCCTTTGCTCGCGGACGTAAAAGTGTACGCCCTAAAATATAAGGACGACCCGATGTTTGTAAAAGCATTTTTTGCAGAATCGACAACACTTCGAATCAACAATAAGGAGGAAGAGTTCTTTGAATTGGGACAAAAGCACTTTGAAACAACTATTGAACAGTCGAAAAGTCCCTTGATAAAAAGTATACTCACGAATTTCTACGCGCAATACCTCGAATCGAATATTTATTTTGAGCTCAGTGAAACGAAGAATAGCTTTTTACAGAAAAATAGAAAAGATAAGCTTAAGCAGATTGATTCCCTTTACGCCCTATCGCTAAAAGAAGAGCTAATCTTATGGAAAGAACCACTAACGGATTGGATTCGTATACTTTCCCCACAAGATAACAGTTCATTAAGCCCAACACTCTATCATTATTTAAGCTATGCTTATCTTACTTACTTAGCAACAAATGAGGCCGAAAACCTCGAAAAGCGGCAAGTGTTAATCGACGAATTGTTAAAGCGAAGTAGAGAAATGAACGCTAATGATGCCGTTTCATATCTGTTGTCAAAAAAAATAGATCCGAATAGCATAAATAGTAACGAAAAGTTTGAAAAAGTCTATTTAGATATAATCAATAGCAATAAGAGCGACTATAATGCCTATCTCTATTTTGAAATCGCGTCTGCATACCTTTCAGGCGATAATACTGCGAGAGCGCTGAGCACCATTGAAAAAGCGAAAGCTGAGTATCCAAAAAGTAAATGGATTAATGTGGTTAAGAATTTAGAAACAAACATTCTAAGACCGGAAATATCCGTATCGCATAAACGTTTAGAGCCTGCTGGATTATACAGTCCTTTCAAACTTAATTACAAGAATCTCAAAACGCTATATATACGAGTCTACGAAACAACAAACACACCGGATAACCTCACAGAATACAAGGTTATAAGAGATAGCCTATCACAATTAGTATCTACCAATGGAAAACTTATTAATGAAGACCAACTTTCACTGGATAAATTTCAAGATTATAATCATCACTCGACTATCTACAAATTAAATCCTTTAGCATATGGCAAATACATCGTTCTATATTCGAATAATGCAGATTTTAAAGATGATGGTATTCTATTAAAGGTTATTCACTCGGAATTACAAATTAGTGATTTGCTTTTCGCTAATACACAAACATTGGAAAGTGATTCGAAAAACATATATAAAACGCTAATTCTAAATAAAAAAAGCGGATTACCTTACAGTAATAAGCAATTAAGCTTCTACAGCCGCCCGATAGGTGCTTCCAAAGCTAAACTTATCCAAACCCTGAAGACAGATAAAAATGGGGTGATGGCGTTCGAATCTGAGGACAAAACCAAGACTAATGATTATGATCTCTATGCTATCTATTTACCAGAGGAAAAACAATTAATCGAAATTGGCAGCTTCCGATCTTACAACGATTATTATCGTTCTGACGAACAAGAGGATGAACCCAAAATCGCTGCGCAGACGCTTTCTGATAGAAGGATTTATCGTCCTGGGCAAGAAGTTTTTTTCAAGTCAATTATCTATTTACAGGATCCTCAACATGGAAAAACATTAGCCAATGAAACGGTAGAGATAAAACTAATCGATGCCAATGGACAAAAGGTAGATTCGCTGCAATTAAAAAGTAATGCCTACGGCTCCGTAAATGGTAAGCTTAAAATACCTTCTGTTACGCTAAATGGAAATTTTACGATTGCTGTTGTTCATAAAAAATCGGATATAGATTATCGATACATTCAAGTTGAAGAATATAAACGTCCTACCTTCAAAGTTACGCTGGATACCATTCGCGAAACATATGCAAAGAAAGACACCTTAGAAATTCGAGGGAAGGCATTGATGCTATCGGGAGCCCCGTTGATTGATGCTATCGTTAATTACAAGATCAATGCGAGCGCATACGCTCGTCGATATCGAAACTTTATGCTTAGGGATAGCTCAAATCGAACCGACAGTGATGGGAATTTTGTTATTAAAGTACCTCTTGCAGACACCGCTCTCACAGAATTCGATAACTTCAATTTAGGTTTTTCAATTGATGTCGTTAACCAAACTGGTGAAATGCAAACTGCCGCAGCATCTTACATCTATTCAAGTAAACCTTGGATATTATCGATAGAAACCGTTTCCCCGACGTTTGAAGGCAAATGGAATAGTTTCCGAATAAGCTCTAAAAATCAAAATGGGCAATTCTTACCGATGAAAGGTCAGGTCAAGATCTATAAAAATACTGCTGGAAATAAGGCTATTTCAAGTTCGTTTATCCAATACTTTAACGAAGTTGAATATTTAGCATTGAGCGATCAAGAATATGAGCGTTATTTCCCACATTATTTTGATCCAAGTACATTGTCGAAATCCGTTCGAAAAGAACTGATTGCGACTTACGATTTCAATACTGCTGCGAGTGATTTAATAAAATTAGATAGTCAGCTTTATAGCCGCGGAATCTACGAGATCGTCGCTAGTAGCGTACAAGGTGAGGATAGTATCTCTGCTCAGCGTACAGTTTGGGTGGTCGATGAGAAGACGAAGGAATATTCAGATCATAGTTTTTTCTCGGCTTACTTAGATAAAACTGTTTATGACATCGGCGACCGAGTAACGATCCATGTAGAATCGAAGAAAAAAGACGCTAAGAATGTAGTCTTAGTTTCGTTTGTGGGCAATAAAATGGGAACTCCAATTCACCTGCCTTTGAAAGAAGGGAAAGCAAATTATAGCTATACCATCCATGCTTCAAATATAAATCCGCCCCTTCGATGGACAGCCATATTCATGAATGACAATCAATTGGAGTACAAAGAACTGAAGGCGAATATAAAAAGAACGGATAAGGAAATTGTTATTAAAACGAGGACCTTTCGAGATAAGCTATCGCCAGGAACTAAGGAAAAATGGAGTTTTAGTTTGACATCGAAACAAGGAGGATTGGAATCGGAAGTGTTAGCAAGCATGTATGATGCATCGCTAAACCAGTTTTCAGAAAATAATTTCCCAACGGAATTCCAATTGAATTACCGCTATTACGGAAATAACTTGCGATATATCTTAAATACGTTTAATCAGGAAACGCAAGCAAGCCAATCCTTTCCTAATCTGCTTGCTTTTCCATATCAAGGCAACGAGTTACCAACATTGATTAATTATTATTTCTGGGATAACCCTTTAATTCATTTCCCTTCACCTATGCTGTATGGTAATGAGGGTATGGTTTTCGAATCGGCAGCAGGCATTCGTGGCGTCGCATCGTTAGACGCGCAGCAAAAAAATAGCTTATCCCCAATGCAAAGAAAGAAAGTGGAAGGTTCAGTTACGGGAACGACAAAAGGCTTTGAGGGAAGTGACGTAGAGGTTGCTACTCCTCAACCGAGTGTCAATCTAGCGCTTGTAAATGCGCGTGCGAATTTAAAAGAAACGGCGTTTTTCTTGCCAACGCTATATACCGATGCGCAAGGGAATGTCACTTTTGAATTCGATACTCCGGAGGCATTGACACAATGGAAACTGATGTTATTTGCACATGGAAAGAATTTGGAAGCCGGAACTGCTTCGTTTTATACGCAAACACAGAAACAACTGATGGTACGTCCGAATCTACCACGATATTTGCGCGAAGGGGATGACATAATAATCAAAGCACAAATTCAAAGCTTAAGTGATGAAGAGCAAACGGGTCAAGCGAAGATTGCATTCATAAATCCTGTTGACAATAAAGATGTAAGCGACTTATTTCTGCAAGCCGATTTAATGAAGCCATTCAGCATAGCGAAGAAAAGTAATCAAATAGTCGAATGGCGTATCAAGGTTCCAGCAGAATATGCAAGTATTCAGGTGAAGATTATTGGCGCTAGCGAGGAGTTTTCAGACGGTGAGATTCAAGAACTTGCTATACTTCCGAATAAAGTATTAATTCTCGAAAGTCAAAAGGTCGCATTGAAAGGCAATGAATCGAAGACCTTTCCATTGGAAGTTTCTGGTAAAGACAATCTAATGGCAAAGATACAAGTACAAAGTAATCCTATTTTAGAGATTATCTCTGCATTGGATTATCTAAATCAGTATCCATACGAATGTACAGAGCAAAGTAGCAGTCGCTGGTTCGGTTTGAAAATGGTACAGTATATCGGAAATCACTATCCTGCAATCGCCGAATATTTCAAAAAAATAAAAGCGAATGAGACCAAGAGTCGTTTGGAAGCAAATGAAGCACTTCATGAACTGAAGATGCAAGAAATGCCATGGCTTCGCGATATTCAAGGTGACGAAAAGAAATTGAATGCGCTTGCAGCGCTTTTCAATTCCAACATTCAAAGCGACATCAATCTACTGGAAAATAAACTTGCTAAAGCGCAGTTGTCGAATGGGGCATTCCCTTGGTTCGAAGGTGGAAATGCAGACACACATATTTCCATACGAATTCTAGAAATTGTCGGCAAAGTGTTATATCTAGACAAATCGCTAGTAAACGCCGATCTACAGGCGCAAATGAAACGTTTAACAACATACCTAGACGCGGATACGACCATTTTTAAAGAAAAAGCTTCTGCGGAACTTGCGTTAGACTATCTCTATGCAAGACATCTTTGGAACGGCTATTTTAAGCTCTCTAAAGACTTATCTGATCAACTGAATAAGAAGATTGGTAAAGCTCCTTTACTTACCGCAGCAGGCCCGGCAGGTTATGCTGCTAAAGCCTGGGTGGTGAATCAATTATATGGCGCTAGCAAAGAAGCCAATGAGTTGAAAAATAGAATTCAACAGGAGGCAATATTCGATAAAGATAAAGGGACTTATTGGCCTTCTAACGATCGTTATAATGATATTAGCCTGCACTCCTACATGATTGAAGCCTATAAGAGTTATGACCCTTCCAAGCTCATGGAGATTAGCCAATGGTTATATTATAAGAAGGAATCTAATGCATGGAGAAGTACCTGGATGACAGTCGATGCGATCTATGCGCTCTTATATACAAATAATCCACAAGACTTTGCGATGGAAAATACTGTTCAAGTTTTAGTCGATCAACAAGCTGTCGGAATGGAGCAAGCTAGCTTAGGACAAGTGAATAAGATTTTCAACAAAGACGAATTGGGACAAAAAAATAGATCGATTCAGATTATCAACAACAATGACAGAACGATTTATGGTGGGATATACCATCAATATTTCCTCCCTGTCGAAGCGATCAAATCGAATGCACATGAGCTAAAAGTTAGTAAGGAATATTTGGTAGAGCGGAACGGTAAATGGATTGCTACGAACGAGGCTAAACTGGGCGAACGTATTAAAGTGCGAATCAAAATTATCAATGATAAAAATTTAGCCTACGTACACCTTAAAGATAGTCGCCCTTCGGGAGTTGAGCCGGTTTATCAAGCTTCG
>JBEBRI010000075.1:0-18077 GCA_040394915.1 Sphingobacterium sp. | reverse complement strand
TCTGGGCAATGGAGCGACAAACGAATTCTTATTCTCGATAACAACAGTCAACTGATACAGCAGCAAGATAGCAACGGAAAGATCTTAAAAAATTACCTTTACGATCAAAACAGTAACCTGCTGAGCATCGAGTCCGTTGACAAAACAGAAACCGACAAAACGTTCAACTATTCGAACCAGAAGGGGATTTTTTCGAATATTAGCACCCCCAATTGGGCAACTACATATCTTAGTATTCTAACACTATCTGAATTCGCATATAGTAATAGCCTGATTATTAAAAACTCCAGTTCTGATAATAAAAGTGTAAACTTTATTTACACAGAATACTTTCAAAATGGGGATTATCCGCAGGTATTTGATTACAACGGCTCATCTGGTTCCTCTTACAGAGGGAGTATATCTTACAAGAAATAGGGTTTAATATATACTTTAAATCAAATTCGGCCTTAATAATAAGTCTATTCGTCGAAGTATATAGATTAGTCCATTTTTTGTCTTATGTTGATCAGCAGACTCATGCAGTTGATCGCATAAAAAAAAAGGGAAGCGATAAGTTTCCCTATTTTCGTACTCTTTATAGCAAACTCCATAGCATAGGTATGTCGGCACCGGCTCTCATTCAAGCTCAAGCACAGCATGCGGATACAGCGTCTGTCCTTAAATTGTTGCTACTAGGGGTATCGCCGTGGGAAAATAGGCTATGAAAGGGATTTGGGGGCATGTCTGAAAAAAACTTTATAGAAGAATTGCTGGTGATTGCACGGCTATAATCGCTAGGGATGTAGGCATGAGCTATCTTAGTCGCCATCAGAAAAAATTATTTTCTTAATAAAGAATAAATCTAAATTCCTTTTTACGTAACTTTATCTTATGAGGAAAATGCTAGCCATATTACTTCTCACCTTGTATATCACGTCGTTTACGGCGCTACGTGAGGTATGGAAGCTACCCTTTCTCATTGAACACTATTTAGAACATAAGGCGCAAGTACCCTCAATTTCTGTCTTCACCTTTTTGGAAGTGCATTATATGTATGGTTCTCCAAGAGATGCCGACTATGCACGTGATATGCAATTGCCGTTTAAAGTCGTGTCCCATACTTCTTTGATTTCAATTGCGATTCCGCCGTCCCCCATCTATACGGAGATGGCTCCAGTCGTTTACAGTAAGCGGAAAGAGCCTATACTCTACCCTTCTTCAATCTATTGCTTTAACTTTCTGAGCAGCATCTGGCAACCCCCACGTTTTTGTTAACCATCCATTTCGTACAGAATTTCCACGTACTGAAAAGCACATTTGATTAGATTTTAACGAAACTATATTTAATTGACAGATTGAATATGGGCTGTTTGAATATGATATTCAATGCAGCATGCTTGACTATATCTACTATTGCGTTAACTGCAAAGAGACCTACGCTTGTTACGTATGGTTATCAGAGTTATGTTGTATGCTGGCCAACATGTGCTACGTGTCCTTCGGATAGGAATTCTTCTGTACCCCCATTTATCGTTCACAAATTCCATAAAATGTATGCTGAATAGAATCATTGAATTTTCCGTCAGGAATAAATTAATTATAGGGCTATTCGTAATCGCCCTGATAAGCATTGGTGCTTATCAAACTACGCAATTACCAATAGATGCTGTACCGGACATCACCAACAACCAAGTGCAAGTCATCACTAGCGCGCCTTCCTTTGGCGCAACTGATATCGAGCGTCTAGTAACTTTCCCCATTGAGCAAGCCAATAGTAATATTTCTGGATTGAAAGAAATCCGTAGTTTTTCACGCTTCGGCTTATCGCTGGTGACCATTGTCTTTGAAGATGGTATCGACATCTACTGGGCGCGACAGCAAGTAGCCGAGCGATTGCAGCAAGTGCAAACTCAGATACCCCAAGGTATTGGAACTCCGACTTTAGGTCCTATTTCAACAGGACTAGGTGAAATATACCAATATGTATTACGGCCAAAGAAAGGCTACGAAAAGAAATATGATATCACCGAGTTACGTACCATCCAAGATTGGATCGTACGTCGTCAGCTGCTTGGGGTAAAAGGTGTAGCAGAGGTCAGCAGTTTTGGTGGGAAGCTTAAGCAATATGAAATTGCGGTAAATGCCGATAAACTCCACGCTCATAACATTAGTATCCAGGACGTTTATGCTGCTGTTTCGGCGAATAACCAAAATACGGGGGGCGCCTATATTGATAAAGGTCCGACTGTATTATACATCCGCAGCGAAGGATTGATTGCTACCATTGAGGACATTCAAAATATTGCTATCGTCAAAGAGAATCAAACTACGCCGCTTTTTCTACGTGACGTCGCAGAGGTTAGGATCAGTCACGCCACCCGCTATGGTGCCGTTTGCTATAATGATGAAGGTGAAGTTGCCGGTGCAGTGGTGATGATGCTAAAAGGTGAAAATAGCAGCCAGGTGATCAAGAATGTAAAAAAGCGAATCGAACTGATTCAAAAAACACTCCCGCAAGGCGTTGTTATCGAACCTTTTCTAGACAGAACTAAGATGGTAAATAATGCCATCCATACGGTGGAATATAACTTAATGGAAGGCGCACTAATCGTGGTATTCGTCTTGATAATATTCTTAGGAAATATTCGTGCCGGTTTACTAGTTGCTTCGGTAATTCCACTTTCATTGCTATTTGCCATCTGCATGATGAACTTGTTTGGTGTAAGTGGCAATCTGATGAGTTTAGGCGCGTTGGATTTTGGGTTGATCATCGACGGCGCAGTCATTATTGTGGAAGCGGTTATGCATGCAATGAGTCAAAATATGCATTTCCGTCAATCGAGTAGAATTTCTAAGTTAGAATTTGATAAGACGGTTACAACGGCTGCCGGCAAAATGATGAATAGTGCGGTCTTCGGTCAAATCATTATCCTGATTGTTTATTTGCCAATTTTGTCGCTGCAGGGTATTGAGGGAAAAATGTTTAAGCCTATGGCTGAGACTGTAGCTTTCGCCCTCCTGGGAGCCTTTCTATTGTCACTGACTTATGTGCCGATGATGAGCGCACTTATCCTCAAACGTAAAGGAGCGCAAAAACCGAACTATGCAGATCGGATGATGGCGACTTTAGAAACGTGGTACCAATATGTTTTAATGCGCGCGCTCCGTATCCCTAAGCTTCTTTTATCAACAGTTGCTATCCTATTGGTGCTTGCAGTGTTTATCCTTTCTCGTCTTGGCGGTGAGTTTATTCCCTCTCTTGAGGAAGGAGATTTCGCCGTTGACACAAGAGTATTAACGGGTAGCAATTTAAATACAACCATCTTACATACGCAAAAGGCTGCGAATTTGCTTAAGACCCAATTCCCAGAAGTAATCAAAGTCGTGACGAAAATAGGTAGCGGCGAGGTACCGACTGATCCCATGCCAATGGAGGCGAGCGACATGATGGTTATCTTGAAAGATAAAAAGGAATGGATTTCAGCAAAGACATTCCCCGAAATGGCTGAAAAAATGAGCAGCGCTTTACAAGCTATTCCGGGCATTACAACTGGCTTTCAGTATCCGGTTCAAATGCGTTTTAATGAGTTGATGACAGGTGCTCGTCAAGATGTTGTCGTGAAAATATTCGGTGAAAACCTAGACAGCTTAGCACAAATAGCGGCGAAGCTGGGGAAGGTTAGTGCAACTGTTGCGGGTGTTGAAAATCTTTATGTAGAGCCTATTACAGGCATGCCCCAAGTTATAATACGCTATAATCGACCGCTTATCGCTCAGTATCACTTAGCAATCTCGGATATTAATACAGTCGTAAACACCGCCTTTGCTGGGCAATCTAGCGGGTTAATTTTTGAGGGAGAAAAACGCTTTGACTTGGTTGTTCGTCTAAATGCCAACGATCGAAAACGCTTGGAAGATGTCCGTCAGCTTTTGGTGCCCACTCCTCAAGGACTACAAATTCCATTGGGTCAACTTGCTGATGTACAAATTAAAAGTGGCCCTAATCAGATTCAGCGTGAAAATGCACAGCGACGGATCATCGTCGCATTTAATGTCAAAAACAGAGATGTTCAAACATTGGTCAAAGAGCTTCAGCAAAAAATAGAACGGCAGATTAAATTGCCAAATGGCTACTTTATCACCTACGGGGGTTCTTTTGAAAACCTTAAGCAAGCCAAAGACCGACTCGCCATTGCAGTTCCTGTTGCCTTATTGCTTATTTTTCTTTTGCTCTACCTTGCCTTTAAATCGGTCAAGGAGAGCTTGCTCATCTACACTGCGATACCCTTATCAATCATTGGTGGGGTCTTTCTGCTGGCAGCGCGCCATATGCCCTTCAGTATAAGCGCTGGAGTTGGTTTTATTGCGCTATTTGGGGTCGCCGTTTTAAACGGCATAGTCCTAATTTCTGAATTCAACCGAGCGAAAGAGGCCGGGATAAAGAATATTTCCCGTATTGTGTTATCCGGTACTAAAGTGCGTTTACGCCCTATTCTGATGACAGCAAGTGTAGCATCGTTAGGATTTCTTCCGATGGCATTGAGTAATGGCGCTGGTGCCGAAGTGCAACGCCCACTTGCAACCGTTGTCATCGGTGGCCTGCTGATTGCAACATTGCTGACGCTATTTGTCCTACCACTTCTCTTTATAGTTTTTGAAAAAGGATTTTTCATTAAGAGAATGCCTGCCCTCGCTTTGATTATCGTCTTACTGTTTACCGGAAGCGTACATGCGCAACAAACAATATCATTAGCACAGGCATTGGAGCAAGCAACAAAGAATAACTTGCAGGTTAAACAGGAGCGATTGGTATCGGCCTATCAAAATGCGTTAATCAAAACGGGCGCAGCGATTCCTCAGACCGCTCTCACGACCGATTATGGGCAGATCAATTCAGCCTATACGGAAGTTCAATTCGGCGTGTCGCAGGGCATCGCCTTTCCTTCAGTTTATTCTAAGCAGAAGCAACTGCGGGAAGCGGAATACAGACAGAGTTTGTCACAAGTTGTACTCAAAGAATTCGAATTAGCAAAAGTCGTCAGCCAAACGTATTACAGCATACTCTTTTTAAGAAAGAAAGAAGCGTTATTGTTAGAAGCCGAACAGATTTACGATTCCTTTTACGACAAAGCTCTTTTACGGCTTCAAACCGGCGAAAGCAATGTGTTAGAGAAAACATTGGCAGAGACCCAGCGATCTAGTATTATGATGCAGTTGCAGCAGGTGCGCCAAGCAGAGACTATGGCGCTCATTCAGTTTCAATACCTCTTAAATTCGGAGAAAACACTGCTCCCTGAAGAACAATATGCGATTCCGGAATTATCAGCGAAACCGATTAGCGAGCATCCCTTACTAAGTACCATCCAGCAGCAACAAAAGGTTGCCAAAGCACAGACTCTGGCCGACCGAACAAAGCTCTTGCCTGAACTTCGTTTCGGCTATCACAATACGAGCTTTCGAGGTATGGGTCCGGACAATAAGTTCTACAGCAGCGCGAATAGATTTCACGCGATCCAAATCGGCGTAGACGTACCTTTGTTTGCCAATTCACAAAAAGCGAAAATAAAGGCCGGAAAGATTGCAGAAAGTGTGGTTGATTTGCAATTAGCATCTGCAGAAAAAACTTTAGCAAGTAGATATAGCGAACTTCAGGCAGCTTATCGGACAAGCCTAAACCTTGTTCAATATTACGAGAAAACTGGTCTGAAAGACGCCGATGTAATCGCCAATACCGCACAAAAGCAGTTTTCATCGGGCGAAATCAATTATCTGGATTGGGTGATGTTGATGAATCAGGCTATTGCTATCCGTAGCAATCATGTCGATGCGGTCAACATGCTTTGTCAATCGATTATCTCCCTCAATTTCATTACTTCAAACCCCTAATCATGTTTATCATAACAACGAAAAAAATGACTGCGTCGCGACTAAACTACATCTTTTTGCTCATTCTCTGCGCTTTTGTACAATGCAAGAATAAGCCACTGAATACGGACAGTACCGTGAATCTGCCAGATAAAAACACCGTAACGTTGAGCGATGCGCAATTCAAAAATGCTGATTTAACAGTCGGTCAACTACAAAATAAACCTATCGCAAGTCAGATAAAGCTAAACGGTAAAATTGACGTACCTCCACAAAATTTGGTTTCTATCAGTGTTCCTTTAGGTGGCTACTTGAAAAACACCAATTTGATTCCTGGTATGCCGGTGCGTCGCGGAGAAGTAATTGCAGAATTAGAAGATCCTCAATACATTCAGCTGCAAGAAAATTACCTGCACGCCAAATCAAAGCTTCACTTTGCACAACTGGATTACGATCGCCAATTGAAGCTCAATCAAAGTCGAGCCGCCAGCGATAAGGTATTGCAACTGGCGCAAGCCGAACTTGCTAGTCAGCAGATACAATTAAAGGCATTAGCTCAACAACTGCAGTTAATCCATGTTCGTCCGGAACTCTTGAGTACCAACAACATCTCAAGGTGTATAAGAATATTTAGCCCCATCGATGGCTACGTGAGTAAGGTGAATGTTCACATCGGCACTTACGTTAACCCTTCAGAAATCTTGTTTGAACTGATCAACCCAAATACACTTCAGCTCAACCTAACAGTTTATGAGAAGGATATAGCACAAATAAAAGTCGGGCAACCTGTTATCGCGTACAGTAATCAACAGACAGACAAACAAATTGCTGCGAAGGTTACGCTTGTAAGTCAAAACATGTCAGCTGATGGTACTGCAACAGTGCATTGTCAATTGCTTCAAAAAGATTCCACATTAAAACCGGGCATGTATATGAATGCCGTCGTAGCTGTGCAGACGAGCACCTCAGACGCACTGCCGGAAGAAAGTATTGTTGACTTTGACGGGCAGAGCTTCGTTTTTGAGGAAACAGGAAAGCAAACGTACCACATGACTCCTGTCACGCTAGGAACTCGTGAAAATGGGTATGTCCAAATTGTAAATGGTCAGGAGCTACAGAAACACAAGATCGTCGTCAAGAATGCTTATACCCTTTTGATGAAACTCAAAAATCAAGAAGAAGAGTAAGTGATTGAAATACTTTTAATGGTCGAACATAGATCCAACAACATGAAAACAATAGCGCTCATCATCCTGATGACTCTTATTCATCAGGATAATTTTGCTCAAACGCGTATGCAACTCGCGAAGAAAGAAGCTACAGAACAAAAGAAGATTATAGTCTTAAATTTCTCTGGTTCAGATTGGTGCATTCCATGTATTAAGATGCACCAGCAAATTATTGAAAGCGACACCTTTCAGAAATTGAAATCTGAGAACATATTAGTATACGTAAATGCAGATTTTCCTCGAGGCAAGAACCATCTCAATTCGAATGCAATCCAACTCGAAAATGTTGCTTTAGCTGAACAATACAACCCTAAAGGTATGTTTCCTTTCACTCTTTTATTGGATTCTACCGGTCGTATTTTAAGAGAGTGGAATGGATTACCGAAGGAAAGCGCCGTGGAATTCACAGACGAAATTCTCAAATACTACCACCAAATACAATAGATATGCTACAGGAATTCCGTAAATGTCAAAAACTTATGGGTAATCGCTTTGAGATTACCGTAGTCGAATCGGATCAGCGCCTCGCAGAAGCGCATTGCAATGCAGCAATTACTGAGATCCAAAGGATAGAGCAATTGTTAAGTACGTTTATAGCTGATAGTCAAACTAACTTAATCAATCAAGCCGCTGGTATCTGCCCTATCCCTGTGGATATCGAGGTGTTCCAACTGATTGAACGCTGCATAAGGATTAGCGATTTAACTGACGGCTATTTCGATATCACATATGGCGGAGTAGACAAGTCGCTCTGGAACTTTGATAAAGGGATGACAGCGCTTCCAAGCTCAAAGGTCGTTAAGGAGCACCTACACTTGATTAACTATCGACATATCATCCTCGATTCGGAAGAGTACACGGTTTTTCTGAAGGAAAAGGGAATGCGTATAGGATTTGGGGGAATTGGGAAAGGTTATGCGGCCGAGATGGCAAAGCTAGTATTACAGCGGCGCGGGGTGTCTGCCGGAATCGTCAATGCTTCAGGGGATTTGACAGCTTGGGGACTTCAAGCAAACGAAAAGCCATGGACTGTCGGTATTGCTAACCCAAACGACTCCCATTTTCCTTTTTCATACTTGAATATTAGCGAAAAGGCAGTCGCCACCTCGGGTAACTATGAGAAGTATGTCGAGATCAGTGATCAACGATATGCCCATACGATTAATCCTAAAACAGGCATGCCGGCCTATGGCATCAAAAGCGTTACTATCATTTGTCCAAATGCTGAGATTGCTGATGCGCTCGCTACGCCAGTTTCCATAATGGGCATTAATAACGCGCTCAATCTGATTAATCAAATTGAGCAAGTAGAGTGCATTATAATTGATGAACACAACAAAATTTATAAATCTAACGGGATCAATTTTTTATGAAATCAAAATCAAAAAAGAAAACGTTGATGGCAATATATATCGCCGTCACGTTTACTATTTACTCTTGTCAAACCGTCAAGGAGTATCAAAAAAATAAACTTAATGATGCAGAGATGGTTTTACACAATCGGCCTATTGAGAAAATAGAGCTTAATTTTCAATCCTATCGTGAGGGCGCATCAGGTGCCAACGCAGGGAAATCAGGTGGTGGCTGCGGCTGCAATTAACGAAGGATTCTATGTTATGAAAAAAATATTCTTAACTGTCGCAAGTGTCATCTCTATTCTCTACAGTCACGCGCAAAGTGTGGCTACAGACACTACTAATATTTCGAAGAAGTTAAAGCTTGATGAAATCAATCTTGTTTCAAGTTATTACCAGCAAAATGGTGATCATGCTGCTGTTACTGGTGGTAAGGGGTCGGAAAAACTTTCGGATGTATCCAATATCATCGATGTAACGCTTGTCAAATATGATACGAAAAATAGAAAAAATAAGTATACATTGGATATAGGCATTGATCATTATACGTCGGCCTCTTCGGATATGATCGATTTGAAAGCAAATTCGTCCGCATCGCACGCTGACACTAGATTTTATCCCTCTGTTAATTGGATGCGGGAAGACGAAAAACGTGGCAATTCCCTGATGGGCGGTCTCTCCTACTCGAAAGAATTTGACTATCAATCATTTGGTTTTAACATCGGATATGCAAAGAAAACAGGAAACAAGATGGGGGAATTTACCGCAAAAGCACAAGCATATTTTGACCAAATTCTTTTGATAGCACCAACCGAATTGAGAACGAGTTTAGATCCAGAAATAAATGGGCGTGAACATGAAAATTACGGCAAAAGTAATCGAAATACATTCTCTCTATCGCTAACGTATTCACAAATTATTAATCCGAATTTACAAATGGAGCTGTTAGCGGATTTTGTAAAGCAGGACGGATATCTAAGTCTACCATTCCATAGGGTTTATTTTCAGGATCAGTCCGTCCATCAGGAAAATCTGCCGAATCAACGGCTGAAGCTTCCTTTGGGAATTCGCGCAAACTATTTCTTAGGGAATTCCTTTATTCTGCGCTCGTATTACCGCTACTATACTGATAATTGGGGCGTTAAATCACATACTATAAACTTGGAAACTCCCATAAAATTATCGCCATTTCTTTCCATAAGTCCATTTTATCGTTATTACACACAGACAGCGGCAAACTATTTTGCCCCATATCAGCAACACTTCATGACAGATAGCTACTACACAAGCAATTATGATTTAACGAAATTTAGCAGCAACTTTTTTGGCGCTGGGGTACGTTATAATCTCGTGAATGGATTCTTCGGCATCCAACGCATCGATATGCTTGAAGTCCGCTTTGGTCATTACAGTAAGTCCGTTGGAATGACGTCAAATACCATTTCGTTAAACATTAGAATTAAGTAGAATCAAGGATAACTATGAAAAAGCCAATATCAAAAATGATAATCACTATACTAGTGCTATTATTTATTATAATCCAATTCTTTGGAACAGCAAAGAACAGCAGCTCTGCAGTAGCCGAGAATGCCATCGAAAAGCATTATACGTTACCTAACAAGATTCAAAGCATCCTAAAATCCAGCTGCTACGACTGTCATTCCAATAATACCAAATACCCTTGGTACAATAACTTTCAGCCTATTAATTGGTGGCTTGCCGGGCATATAAACGAAGGTAAAAGGCACCTTAATTTCGACGAGTTTAACACATTATCAGCAACGAAGAAACTGCATAAGCTCGATGAAGTAGTCGAAACGATTAAGACTGGCGAAATGCCTTTAAGATCATACACGCTAGTCCATCGAGAGGCCAAATTAAGTGACGCTAATAAACAGGAGATTGAAGCTTGGGTTTTAGCGGTGAAAAATCAAATTACAAGGGAACAATAACAAACAATTCGAGAATATTAGCTTATCCTTAAAAATTTTTAAAACTTCGAATATTAACGCTGCGGCAGTGATTCTTTCACTGTGTCTGCAGCGTTTTTTGCTAATCAACCCCAGCAAACGGTATAGGAGAATAGGACTTTCAAACTTTATTTTTGAAAGCAAAAACAAACACTTAAAAATCAATTGTTAATAATTATTTTCAATACTATTAACATTTTATATAAATTTGACACACCCAAATATATTCTAGCCAACATTCTAATGGAAACATCTCCGCAGTTTGATCTTGAATCGTTCAAGTCTGGTGATAAAGCCTGCTTCGAGTATTTACACTCGAAGTATAACAAGCAAATTTTCCATTATGTATTAAGATATATCAAGAATTCAGCCTTATGTTATGATATCGTCCAAGACAGTTTCTTAAAGTTATGGGAAAATAAGTCCAGTATGAAAAACTGGGACAACATCATCGGTTTCTTACATCTCACCTCGAAAAATGCTGCATTAAACCTAATCCGAAGAGCCGCGTTAGACAAGAGTGTACGTGAAGAAATCTTGAAAGACTACGAAGCAGATGAGACGGCTTATTCAGAATATCTGCTTATAGACAAAGATTATCGGGCATATATTAAAGACATCTTGCTTAATCTTCCAGAGCAAACCCAGTTGATTTTTAGAAAATGTAAAATAGAACAACTTTCCTATGAAGAAGTGGCATTAGAGTTGGGAATATCTAAAAATACCGTAAAGAAACATATGGTTAGAGCATTGAAATTGTTCCGCGAGGATCCTCTACTGTCAAAAATCAATAAAAACACGCTAATTATCCTTTTCTTACTGACCTTCTAATTTTTTTTTCAATATAGGGGTACCCTCCTAGCGCCTCTTAATTGTTTCAAGGGAAAGTCCACCTAAATAATGAACAAAAAGCGTCTTCGTAAAACACTAATCGAAAGATATCTGGAGAATAAAGCTTCAGAAGAGGAATTGATTGCATTCTTTGAAGAAGCAAAGCATGAAAGTTTTATTCGATTAATCGATAAGTACCAAACCTCAAGTCATAGGAAAAACATAATCAAGATGGATATGGTGCGTTGGATTGCCGCCTGTCTATTATTAACTGCCAGTCTATGGCTAGGATACCATTATGTTACATCCAGACAGAATGAACTCAATTCCAATTCATTTAATGCCTATTTACCGGCAAAGGAACAAGCCTTCATCTGGGTTGATGGAAAAGCGACACAATTGCTTAGCGACTCGCTCCAAGTCCATCAAACATTGAAAGATCTGATGACTTCCACTGATTCGATCAGGGAGATAAAGATTGTCACAAAAGCAGCACAAATATTTAAATTAACTCTACCCGACGGTACCAAAGCATTCTTAAACTCGGAAACTGAGTTAAAATTCCCAAGCGTATTTAATGGGGGAATCAGACAAATAGAAGTCAAAGGCGAGGCTTATTTTGAAGTTCAATCAGATAGCATACACCCCTTCCAAATTGCCTCAAACCAAATTGTTAACGGAAAAAATAGAACTGTAAATGTTAAAGTGGTTGGCACCAAATTCTTGATTTCCAATTACACAGATCACCCCAACGCCCTTCTTGCATTATTGCATGGTAAAGTTATTGTCAATCAAAAAACATTAAAACCAGATCAACTTTACAGCTTAAATGAGCATTCCGAAAAGATTAGTCATTCCGATAACATCCAGAAATATATTGATTGGGTTGATAATGTCTTCGAGTTCGAGGGTGAAAGCTTGCAACAAATCCTTCAGAAAATTGAGAAATGGTATGGCGTAAAATTTATTTACGAGCATATAGACACTAAACAAACTTTTGCCGGAGTAATTTCTCGATCGGTTCCCTTAAAGGATATTCTTCAAATGCTGGAAGAAAATAGTATTCTAAAATTCAAAAATCAATCAAATAATCAAATATTAATCCACCAGTAAGGCTCAAATTCTTACCTAACTATGAATAATGCTTTAAAGACTTATTCCCAAACTCCATACCTATGGAGAGGGAAAACTATGGAAATTAAACGCGGAGCTGCGCTACTTTTGTGTACATTTTTATGCTTTAACCTTGCCTTTGCGCAGTCTATCAATATCCAGACTAAGAAGGCAAGCTTCAAAGAACTCCTTCAAATCGTCAGAAAACAATCCGGGTATAACTTTTTCTACAAGGAATCAGATATCGATCTCGAAAAAAAGATTGCAATCAATTTGAAAGATGTTGAAATTAAGAAAGTATTAGATGTCATTGCTCGTGAATATCACTTGAATTATAGTGTTAAAAACAACATCATAAACTTTAGCAAGGCAAACTCAAGTTCAGAACGACAGCGACCGGAGTCTTCCAAAAGTAGCGAGAAAGAAATCGTACAGCATCTTGATGTCAGTGGTATAGTGATCGACGATCAAGGAAAGAAGCTTGCTGGAGCGACGGTTCGCATAAAAGGCACCGACTTATTGACTTTTACGGATCAAAACGGTCATTTCACAATTCGAAATGTTCCGCTCGATGGTCATGTTATGGTTTTCTTCGCCGGATTTAAACCAGCCGAACTCCATGCCAAACCAAACTTAGGAATAATTAATCTACAATCTTTCGAGAGCAAAATTGAAGAAGTCGTGCTGACAGGTATCGTAACGCGAAAAGCAGAAAGTTTTACCGGGGCTGCCGTAACCATCAAAGGCGAAGATTTACAAAGGGTAGGCAATATCAACATCTTTCAAAGTCTCAAGAACTTGGACCCAACGATTAATATTATGGAGAATATGACGATGGGTTCCGATCCCAATTCAATGCCTGAGATGGATATGCGTGGGGGCACTTCCTTTAGTGAAACAACGACTGACAACAATTTGAAAGGAAACTATCAAAACAAGCCAAACCAACCCTTATTCATTTTAGACGGTTTTGAAGTATCCGTTGAGCGCGTTTTTGACATGGATATGAATCAAGTCGAATCGTTGACTATCCTAAAAGATGCCTCTGCAAAGGCGCTATATGGCTCAAAAGCTGCCAATGGCGTGGTTGTCATCGAAAGCAAGAAACTAAAGTCCAACAAGCCTAGAATTTCTTACAATGGGAGCTTAGATGTAACCATGCCCGATCTATCGAGTTACGACTTAGCTAATGCCTTGGAAAAGCTAGAAATTGAATATCGCGAAAACCAATATCCGGAGACCTCCCCGGCTTCTCAAGACAAATATTACAAACTGAGAAAGCAAGTCTTAGGCGGATTAGATACTTATTGGCTATCGAAACCAGTTCGATTAGGATATGGACAAAAACATGGTTTAAACCTAGAATTCGGCAAAGATGAACTGCGAACGAGTATAGGAATTAACCATTTTGACAATGTGGGTGTGATGAAAGAATCAGGCCGAAAAACCCTTGCGGGAAATATTGTCTTATCCTACTTGGTTCGAAAATTCAGGTTTCAAAATAGTTTGAATATTACCAATAACAATTCATCAGATTCCCCTTACGGACTCTTCTCCACCTATACCACATTAAATCCTTATTTGAATCCCTATGACGAGAATGGTAATCTGAAACAGATCCTTGAAGACGGAAGTAGAAATCCGTTAAGTGATGCGGAAGTGCCTACTTCTTTAACCTCTAAATACCTAGAGTTAACGAATAATTTCGAAGCTGAATACAGCTTAAGCGAGAAGTTCAGATTTCGAGGACGTGTCGGTTTAGTTAAGAAAACCAACAATGCCGATCGCTATTATCCGGCAGAGCATAGCCGATTCGCGAATTATACTATAGACCAAGCGATTCGAAAAGGGCAATATGAATCCAATAATGGATACAATAATCGTTATTCGGCAGATTTTTACATCAATTACAATGAGGTAATTGCAAAAGATCATCGATTATTCGCAACCATAGGAACCAATATTGCGGAAAATCAATTTCGCGAAGAGGTTAACTATGCGGAAGGTTTTCCATCGGCATTAATGAATGATATTATGTTCGCGTATCAATATAATTCGCAGATCAAAAGACCTTCTGGACGTAGTGGATTTACCCGCGAGTTTGGGCTACTGAGTATGGCATCTTATACCTACCAAGACCGATTCTTATTTGATGGAACCTATCGCATCAACGCTTCGTCTGTCTTCGGAAATGAAAATCTTTTTGCACCCTTCTGGAGCGTAGGTTTGGGCTGGAATTTACATAAGGAAACATTCCTTCGCCAATATGAGCAAATAAAAATGCTTAAAATCAGAGGTTCATTGGGGTCGACAGGAAATCAGAACTTTCTAAATAATAAGTCACTAACTGTGAACAACTATTATTTTTCTGACCGATATGGAACTCTTATCGGTTCTTATGCTGCCAATATGGAAAACCCTGAGCTAAAATGGGAACAAAAAATGGATTACAACGTCGGCTTAGATGCCGATCTCTATGGCGTCACCTTAAGATTTGACGCCTATCGAACGATTACTGAAAACTTGGTGACAAGTATATCAACTGCTCCATCCACAGGATTTATGAACGTTTCTGACAACTTGGGACGTGTACAGAATAAGGGGTACGAACTATCGCTTGCATATACCCTATTTAACAATAAAAATGGGTTCCTTCGAGTAAGTTCGGCGATTACGCAAAATGATAATCGAATTCTCGAAATATCCGAAGCAATGAAGAATTATAATGACCGTCAGCTAGCAAATATTAACGAGCGCACAAATATAGGCGAAAAGTCGGCTCCTGTACAGCTATATTATAACGGCTTGGCGATGAATACCATATGGGCGGTACCTTCTTATGGTATCGACCCAGCCACAGGCGTTGAACTATTGTTAGGAAGAGACGGAAAGCCAACTTATATCTGGAAAGCTTCAGATATGGTGCCATCCGGCATTTCTGTTCCCAAATGGCGAGGCAATATGGGATTAAATGGCGAGTATAAAGGTTTTGGACTTAGTGTTTCGCTAACTTACTTAGCTGGTGGTCAACTCTACAATCAAACCTTGCTAAATAAGATTGAAAATGTGGATATTACTTCAAACTTCGACCGACGTGTACTGACTGATCGATGGATGAGCCCCGGCCAATTGACACAATATAAGCGAAATACGGGTAGCACGCCTTACGATATGCGCTATGGGTTATACTACTATTCTAACAGTGGTTGGATGCAGGAACCCACCCGACCTACCCAGCGATTTGTACAAAACCAGAATGAACTGAATATCTCCTCGGTGAGTCTTTCATATGATTTTAATCGACAGTGGATTCAAGCTGCCAAATTGGAGCGTTTAAGACTGACGGTATACATGAACGATGTAGCGAAGTTCTCGACAATAGGAATCGAACGTGGGACTTCATATCCGTTTGCAAGAACTATCTCTGGAAAAATATCCGCAACCTTTTAAAACTTAAATCATGAAGAACCCAAAATTATCCATATATATATACCTGATGGGATGCCTTTTCTGTCTATTGGCAGGCTTATCATCCTGTAAAAAATGGCTAGATGTAAACTCTAAAACGGAAATTATCAGTGAGCAGCATTTCAACGACATCAGCGGTTTCCGGGATGCGCTCGTTGGGGTTTATGTAAAAATGGCTAGACCCGAATGCTATTCCATGGAAGCGACATGGCGAACAGTCGAGTTTCTTGCACAGCAATATGCAGAGATTCCCGGAGCTCCCGATCTGAATGTTCCAAAATACCAATGGGAAACAAGCCCCCTACCAACTAAGAGAGAGACTATTTGGTTAGGCGCATACAATACCATCAGCAATATCAATCAGATTCTCCATTATCAAGAACTAAATAGACAGGTTTTCAATAAGTATCCAATTACCGATTCTTTAATCCGCGGTGAAATGTTAGCATTGCGCGCATTTGTACATTTCGACATTTTAAGATTATATGGTAAAGGAAATCTCGGCAGTCGGCCAGAACTCCAATCACAATTGACGGCACCATACGTAACGACGTTCTCAAAATATCAGACCCCGCAGAAATCGAATAAGGAAACTTTTGATTTATTGCTCAAGGATATTGAAGAAGCAATTCTTCTATTGGAAGCTGATCCATTAAGTCGTAAAAACCCAAATAGCCATTACCTTCAAGAACAAGGGAACAACTTTATCAATACCTCGTCTACAGGCACCGACAATCCTAACCGAAAAATACGCATGAATTACTGGGCCGCTAAGGCGCTGTATGCACGGATCCTATTGTGGATGGGGACTAAGGAAAGCAAGACGAAGGCGCTACAAGCCGCATTGGAAGTCATCGGAAATACCGCCAAAAGTAATAACCTAGGCGAAGGCGATGGCGCTTACTACGATTGGATCAAGGCCGACGATCTCGCTGCCCCGAATTGGTACGAAAATGATCTAGCCTTTGTCAACGAGCAACTCTTCACACTAAATGTAGAAAACTTTGAAACTGTACAAAACAACGGTGGCAGTGGCTGGTTTTACGCCGGCAGTGGAAACACTAATTATTCGGTCGTCTATCTAACGGATGATCGAAGAAAATTAATTTTTGAAGCGGGAACAAATTTAATTGACGCCGACTGGCGCGCAACAAGAAGCTTAATGGCGGATGGACCGACGTTAAATAACTGGTGTATCGCCAAACTGTTCAATAATGGATATATGAGCTTAAAGTATGCACGTCGAATGCCACTCATCCGAGTATCCGAGATGTACTACATTGCTGCAGAGTGTTTGGTTAGTTTAGGAACTGATCTACAGAAAGCAATTGCTTTGCTTAACAAGGTTCGAAATCAGCGCAATATTCCGGCAAGTTTCGATCTTCCTAGCAACTTAACTGAGGCTCAAATACGCGAAGAGATAAAAAAGGAATACATGAAAGAGTTCATTGGCGAAGGACAACTATTCTATTATTTCAAACGCTTAGGGATTACCAATATGCCTGGATCGCCGGTTGAAATGACAGACAAGCAGTACCAAATGCCTATTCCTGATGCCGAGATTACAAACGGTGGAATACGTATCGATTAACCAAATTATTAAGACAAATGAAAACGCAAATAACCAAATGGGTTTTGATAAGTATTTTTATCGCAACCTTCCAAAGCTGCAAAGAAGAAGAAGTTCCTTATTTTTCTGGGGAGAATTCAGCGAACTTTTGGCAGCATTTGTCAAACTTCTCATTCTTAGGAGCAACGACGCAGGAAAAATCTCAAGATACCGTATTACTGAACATTGCTTTGGTCGGACAAATGGTGGATCGCGACCGCAAAGTTGATGTTGTAGCAGTCGAAGATGATTCAAATACGCCTCTTGATAAAAAATTTACAACAGCTACTCCTAACGACTATAATATACTCGGTGGATTAATTGCCGCTAACCAGCAACATGGACAAGTAAAGGTCATTGTTAAAAACCAGGAATCCCTTGCTGAGAGTAATTCAGATCTTAAACTACGTTTAGAAATCGTGCCTAATCAAGATTTTGGTATTGGTTTAAGTGAAAATTCAGTACTCGATTTACGATGGTCTCGGGAAATTCTTCCTCCAACAACATGGAATGAGATGCGGTTTTTCTTCTGTGCAACCTACAGCACACGCGTTTATAAAATCTTTATGGAAGTTACCGGGTTAAGAGAATTCAATTATTATGCAGGAGAGATCTCGCGTGACGAAGCGCTAGTGCTTGGAAAGAAATTTGGAGA
>JBEBRI010000074.1:0-18487 GCA_040394915.1 Sphingobacterium sp. | reverse complement strand
CAAGGCATCTTCTGTTTTTTCCAAACCAGCAATGATTGCCGCTGCTTGTGAATTCGTAGGATTGCCATGACGATGATAAAAAGTAGGGTGCTTTGTTTCCGTTGCGGCAACGATGTATTGTTGTAAATCTTCGTCGGCGAAATAAGTTGAAGTCTGATATATGGGGGTAACCACAGCTTTACTCTCGTTAAACTGTTTCCCTTGATGGATAAGATTGGTCTCTAAATGTGACATGATCGGTAGAATGAAATAAATGAACTGAAAATTAGCAAAAATAGCGCGCAAATCCTTAATTTCATTCCCTAAATAATCAATAGATATTGTTTATTAACCTAATCGTATGAAGAAATTACTACTTTTCCTCTTATGTGTATGTTACTCTACTAGTTATGCACAAATAAAGAGTCCCGCTGAGTTTTTAGGCTATCAGGTCGGAACAAAAGTAACACCGCATTGGAAGATCTTAAGCTATTTTGATCACATTGCCAGTCAATTGCCCAATCAAGTGAAATCTGAAGATTATGGCAGCTCAGTTGAAGGGCGCCCGATGCGGGTATATTACATCTCTTCAGCCGCAAACATCAGTCGATTGGAGGAGATTCGTGTGAATAACCTACGTATTGCCCACGCCATAGATGGTCATGCGCAGGGAACAACCCCAGCAATTATCTGGATGAGTAATAATGTTCATGGAAATGAAACTTCATCGGCGGAGGCTGCTATGATGACCTTATATGAGCTTGTTAATCCAGCAAACGCTAAAGCGAAGGGTTGGTTGGAAAAGTCATTGGTCATTATTGATCCTAGCTTGAATCCCGATGGTACAGAACGCTACGCAAACTTTCATAATGGGGTTATTGGGAAAAATTACAATCCTGACCTTTATGCCCGCGAGCATCGGGAACCCTGGCCAGGAGGACGATATAACCATTATTATTTCGACTTAAATCGTGATTGGGCGTGGCAGACGCAAGCTGAGAGTACCCAGCGCGCGGTGATTTATAATAAATGGCTACCGCATATTCATGTTGATTTCCACGAACAAGGAATCAATTCTCCTTATTATTTTCCACCCGCAGCAGAGCCTTTTCATGAGGTAATCACGCCATGGCAAAGGGAGTTTCAAACGACAATCGGAAAGCACAACGCACAATATTTCGACTCCAAAGGCTGGTTATATTTTACAAAAGAACGCTTCGACTTATTCTATCCTTCTTATGGGGATACCTATCCGCTTTACTCTGGGGCGATTGGTATGACCTACGAAAAGGCAGGAAATGGATCAGCTGGCTTGGGCGTGTATTTAGACAATCGGGATACTTTGACGCTAGTCGATCGCGCGATTCAACATCACGCATCCGGTCTAAATGTAGTGGAGGTCGTGTCTACGCATGCTGATCAAGTCGTCGAGGAGTTTAAAAAGTTTGCAAATGATGCTGTTGCAGGAAAATTGTCGTCCTACCACACCTATGTAATCAAATACGATTCGAATAATGAAGGCCGAATTAGAGCATTAATGAATCTGATGGATAAGAATAAGATTAATTATTATTCTGCCTCAGGAGGGATTAAAGGGCTAGATTATTTTAGCAAGAAAGAACAATCTTACAATTTAACGGAGAATGATTTAGTTATTCCTGGAAGCCAAGCGAAGGCAGCATTAATTCGCGTTCTATTTGAACCGGATGCTAAGTTAACGGATTCTGTAACCTATGATATTACTGCATGGTCACTACCTTATGTATATGGAGTTCCAGCAATTGCTTCACACAGTAAATTAGCAAACTTAAAAGCGTATCAGCTGCCCAATGTGAATAATACGTTGAGTGCTGGTTTCGGTTATGCAATTAAATGGAATGGCTTTTCTGCAGCCCAATTAACAGCTGCGTTATTGAAGCATAAAGTTAAAATCAAATCTTCAGAACAATCTTTTAAAATTGCAAATGAAGAGTTTCCTAAAGGTTCCATTCTGATTATGAAAAATGCGAATCAAGCGGTTAATCTAGAGAAGATACTGAAAGAACAAGCGGATCGCTTGCAAGTGAAGGTCTATAATTTGAGTTCAGGGATAGTTGAAGGCGGTAAAGATTTAGGAAGCTCGGATGTAAAAACGTTAAAGGCACCAAAGGTAATGATGTTTGCGGGCGAAGGATTGCGTGCAACGAATGTTGGGGAAGTATGGCATTATTTTGATGAGCAACTCTATTACCCAATCGCATTAGTGAATCCAGCTGACAATACACGCGTTAAATGGAATGAAATCGATGTGCTGGTGATGTCTAATGGTAGTTATCCATTTTTACGCGATAAGGCACAATCAGCTGCTTTTGCATCGTGGTTAAATGCCGGCGGGAAAGTGATCGCTTTAGAATCAGCAGTGGGACAGTTAGCCTCGCAAGAGTGGAGTAATTTGAAAACAATCAAACAAGACAGTGCAAGCCAGTCAAAATCAAGCCCGCTGAAGAAATATGGTGATCGTGAGCGTGAGTCTTTGAAGGAATATACGGCTGGAGCAATCTATAAGGTTACTTTTGATCCATCGCATCCTTTGATGTTCGGCATTAAGGATTATTTTACCTTAAAGCAAGATGCTAATCTTTATCAGTATCTAGCTGATAGCAAGGGTTGGAATATTGGTTATATCGGTGAAAACGCCAAAATGAGTGGTTTTGTTGGCAACACGCTAGCTAAAAAACTAAAGAATGGATTGCTGTTTGCCGAGCAAAAAGTAGGGCAGGGGACTGTCATTTACTTGACGGATAATGTCTTATTCCGTAATTTCTGGGAGAACGGAAAGGTGATCATGGCTAATGCAGTGTTCCTAACGGCAGATTAAATATACCTATAAACAGGGATTTCTTGATGTTCTATTGAATAGTAATTTAGCTATTCAATAGAACATTTTATTTTGAAGAAAAGCAGCTTCCCATCGAGAAAAATCGGCGTAAAAATATACGCTGCAATTAAGTTCTACCTGGGCTATTTTAAATTTTTATACAATACTGCGATTAAGCCTTAACTATTTTATTTCTGAAAGTAAATGAATCGCATATTCGATGCTATTGACATTGCTAATAGCGATTCGTAACTGCCCTTTCACTTCTTTTAGATTGCTAATACTAGCATGATTTTGAACAAAAGTTAACACTTTCCCAAATTGTTCAGATTGGTAGTAACTAGATTTGGTATTGCTAACGAAGAAGCCTTTTAACGTTTCTTTCTTATAAGAAATTTTCTCAAGACCTATTTCTTTCCCTAGCCATTGTAAGCGTAAGGTATTGAAAAGCTCAAATACTGGCGCAGGAATTGGGCCAAATCGATCAATCATCTCTTTCTCAAACACTTGAAGTTCGTTTTCGTTCTTCAACTTCGCAATATCATTATACAGGTTGTAGCGTTCGGAAATGTTCGTTACATATTCATCCGGTATAAGGACTTCCAAATCGGTGTCAATTTGTGTAAAGGACACATATTTTCGGTCTTTATCATCGGCAAACAAATCTCCAAACTCATCATCCTTCAACTCTTGTACGGCCTCATCGAGAATCTTGTTGTACATTTCGAAACCAATCTCGGCAATAAAACCTGATTGCTCAGCACCCAATAAATTACCGGATCCTCTAATATCCAGATCCCGCATGGCTACATTGAATCCAGAACCCAATTCAGCAAATTCTTCAATAGCCGAAAGGCGTTTATATGCTTCGTTTGTTAACGTCGATAAAGGTGGGCTCAGCAAATAGCAGAATGCTTTCTTATTCGAACGACCTACACGACCACGCATTTGGTGTAAATCGCTCAAGCCAAACATATGCGCTTGATTAATGATAATTGTATTTGCATTCGGTATATCTAATCCGGCTTCAATAATCGTAGTCGCAATTAATACATCGTAATCGTGGTTGATGAACTTCAACATAACGTCTTCGAGTTCATCTCCTTCAAGCTGCCCATGCGCGATTCCGACGCGAGCACCAGGAACTAACTTACGGATAAGCAATCCCAATTGCGGTAAATCAGCGACCCGGTTATGGATGAAGAATACTTGACCTCCACGGTCAATCTCAAAGCTGACAGCCTCCTTAATCAGTTCTTCGTTGAACACGTGTAATTCTGTCTGAACGGGTTGTCTGTTGGGTGGAGGAGTCGATATAATGCTTAAATCTCGAGCACCCATCAAAGAGAAATGTAGAGTCCTAGGGATTGGTGTTGCGGTTAACGTCAAGGAATCAACATTGGCGCGCATAACCTTTAATTTCTCTTTAACAGAAACACCAAACTTTTGTTCCTCATCGATGATCATCAAACCTAGATCTTTGAACTTGACATCTTTACTCACCAGTCGGTGGGTGCCGATGATAATGTCCAGCTTTCCTTCCTCCAGGCGTTTTAAGGTATCTTTAATCTGTTTTGAAGTCTTGAAGCGGTTAATGTAGTCGATGTTCGCTGGCAGCCCTTTCAGTCGTTCAGAGAAGGTTCTGAAGTGCTGTAAAGCTAAAATAGTTGTTGGTACCAACACGGCAACTTGTTTACTATCCGCAACAGCCTTAAAAGCCGCTCGAATGGCCACTTCAGTTTTGCCAAATCCTACATCACCACAGACCAAACGGTCCATAGGATGTGGTGATTCCATGTCCTTTTTGACATCATTGGTCGCCTTTTCTTGATCTGGCGTATCTTCATAAATGAAGGATGCCTCCAATTCACGTTGTAAGTAAGTATCAGGGCTAAAGGCATTACCCGTTTGCGCTTTACGCTTGGCATATAAAAGAATGAGATCGCGCGCAATATCTTTAACCTTTTTCTTTGTTGTTTTCTTTAATTTCTCCCAAGTGTCCGTCCCTAATTTATTCATCTTAGGCACTGTACCTTCTTTACCCGAATACTTCGAGATGCGGTTTAGGGAGTTTATGTTTACATATAGCAAGTCATTATCAGCATACATTAAGCGGATCATCTCTTGGGTTTTCCCATTGACATCCACTTTCTCCAAGCCTGCATATTTACCTACTCCATGGTCGATATGCGTAATATAATCCCCCGGCTTTAACTCACTAAGTTCTTTTAATGTAATCGCTTGCGAGCGCTCGTAACCTTTTCGACGTTTGTATTTGTAGTAACGATCAAAAATCTGATGATCGGTATAACAAGCTAGTTTTTGTTCGTCATCCCGAAATCCCTCACGAAGTGCTTTATATATCGGCGTGAAGGTAATGCTCTTATCGAGATCATCGAGAATGGCATAGATTCGTTCAATCTGTTTCGTGGAATCCGAGAATATCAAATTCTTGATCGCATGCTTCTCATTTTCATGAAAATTATGAATCAACAGATTAAAATCTTTATTGAAAGATGGCTGCGGATGTATATCGAAACTTAGCGTTAGGTCTGGCTTGTAATAGAATTGTTTTCCAAATTCGATAACAGCAAATTCAAACAGCATGGCTGCGAAATTCTTCTCATCAGTAAACGTAAAACGAGGATCAATCCAGTCGGGATTGCGTTTTAAATCTTGCTCAGATAATGCTTTCCAAAATTTCGAACTGTTGCTGTAACCCTCTTTGATGATTTCCAAGGTATACTGCACATCTTTAATCCAAATCAGCGCATTTTTATCGATATACTCCAGTAATGAGATATGATTTGCAGAAAGAAACTTTGCTTGTACATTCGGAACGATGGTTACCGTATGAATCTTGCTGACCGATAATTGAGACTCAATGTCAAAAGTTCGAATACTTTCGATTTCGTCGCCAAAAAATTCAATTCGATAGGGTAAATCGTTTGAAAAAGAAAAAATATCTACGATTCCTCCACGAATAGCAAATTGTCCAGGTTCATAAACAAAATCTACCCGTTCAAAATCATACTCGTAGAGAAATTCATTAATGAAATCTATACTGAGTTTTATATTCTGGGTAATTTCAAGGGTGTTCTTTTCTAGGTCCTGTTTATTGATTACTTTCTCACAAATCGCGTCCGGATAGGTAACAACGATGCGTGGCAGTTCCGAGTTGTGGTTTAGTGAGCTCAGGGTCTCTGCACGCTGTAGTACATGTGCACTATCGAGCAAACTGATATCGAAAGCCTTTTTGTAGGACGATGGGAAGAATAATATTTGTTTATCAAACAAGCTTTCCAAATCGCTCAAAAAGAAAGAGGCATCTTCATGATTTGGAAGAATAAAGACATTCATCCTTTTTTCCTCCGTATAAAGTGCTGCTGCGAGCATCGCGTCGGAGGAACCTATTAATCCTTTAAGTTGAATCTTGGGATTGCGCGCTTGAATTCTTTCCTTTAGGGAATTTACTTGTTCAGATTGTCTATATTTTTCTAAGAGGTCTTGGACGTTCACTGTGCGAGTATTTTTCCAAAGTTACAAAAATTTAAATAGTGCTACGAGCTGGTCAATCGGTGTTCCTGAGCGAAGGACAGCACAAAATCTAGCTGATTTTGAAGGTCAAACTGATAATCTTCATGCAACTTGTCGAAGGCGGTTAAGAGGTTTTTCATGCGACCTTGAATGTATTTATGAAGCTTAAGCGCTGGTGCTAATGCGGAAGGTTCAAAAAGACGTGGGAAACGCGTGAAAGCTTCTTCCAAGATAATCATTCTGCATTCCACGACGCTAAGTTTATCTTTAGTGATCTTTTCATGTTCATTTACAATTCCTGATTCATGACGCAAAAAGGCATGCAGTTGTCTGTAATTATGATACATGGGAAGGTTCTTAATCGTCGTCTGCGCAACATCAAAATCTCCATCCAGCTTAGCTTTAAGCTCGGTAATCCGGTCTTCTAAGTCAACAGCATCTTCTAATAACTCAAAGTGAAGCTGCTTTATCAGCATCTTGTCCTTATTGATTAGGCGGATGAGTAACTTATCTTTCTCTTTTTGGGAGAGATTGAGCACAGCCTCTTTCAGAGTTTCATCTTTGTATAATGACATTTCTAAAAATACATTTTTTTTCGCTAACGTCGTCTAATTTGAAGCTTTAAACCCAGAGACAGACCTAAATAGTCTTTCCCTTTTAAATAAGAATTTTGGATTCTACTGATTAACATCAGATCATTGGTATGTAGATCATAATAGAATTTGATTCCTTCAAAGTAGGAATGCTCCGAGGGGATTTTATATTCAAATTCTTGCCCTAGGAATATGTTGAAACGGAGTTTAGGGGAAAACGTATAATATTTTTTTGGATATTTATCCGGCGCGTCGAACCAGAATTGATTGCCGACGATCGTATTGAGGTATAATCCAGTTCTTAAAGGATTGTAAGAAAACTGCTTATTCAAGGCAATGGTCCAGGGTGTGTAGGCTTGTCTTAACGTAAAGGTGATCTTCGCACGATCCGTATCATATCGAGGTATGAAACCTGTAAGAAATTCTGTCGACCATTGATCCTTGCGACCATAGTCCCATCCTGCACCAAGTGATACAAGGCCTATTGATCCGGCAATTTGCGTTTGGTAATTTGAAGGGACTAGCGAAAAACTAGCTTGTTTAAGTTGTCTTCTATGTTTGATAGTCACTGCGGAACTATCGATATAGGTGCTATCGGTGCTTGTCGCATATCCGCCAACGTAAGAAAATAAGCAAGCGACAAATGAAGTCAGGTATCGGCAATTAAAACGAAATAATTTCATGGGTATAGCTGTTCTGAGTAAGGGTGAAAAGAAGGAATTGACGTTTGCCTATGTTTGGCGTACCATAGTAATAGATCCCATCTTTGAAGATATCTTCGTTTTGATAACGGTGGTCATGCCCATGATTTCCATAAAGTAAATTGGGGAATTGCTTGATGCTATACTGGAAGACATCTTTTACATTATTATTAAATTGTTCTGAGGTAGGCTTTGCATGCATCACAAAAACAGTCTGATTAAATTCATCTTTCCTGGCTTCTCGTTCTGATTGTATGTAGGAGAAATCGGGGATTGGATTTGAATAATCGGATTCTAACGCATTTGTATTTAAGCATACGAATTTGGTTCGACCAGCGATGAAGCTAAAATTAAGTGGTCCGAATACAATGCGAAAGATATCCTCACCGTTGGCTAAGACGTCATGATTCCCGATCAATGTAACATAGGGTTGATGCAGTTTTTCGAGGATATCACGTTGGATGAGGAATTCTTTTGTTAAACCAAAATCCGATAGATCGCCGGCATGTATAATGAAGTCCAAGTCGTTTCGTTTGTTGGCAAAGTCGACAAAATCGTCTAATTCATCATACCATCTCTGAGAGTCGCTGATAAGCGCATAGCGAATAGTGTCTTTATGTTTTAGGTCCCTTTCGATTTTCTCGATGTTTGCTTGATTGAGGTTTCTCTTTCCTTTAATGTCGCCATCATATGGATGCACATCAAACAACTCGCAGCTGCTAAGCAGCATCAATCCAATAATTATTGATAAAAAAGGTGCTGTTTTACTCATTTTTTTTGACTATTTGAATGCGAAAGTAAAATAATATAAATAAAGGTTCGCTTTGAATCTTGAATATTACGCCAATATGATAGATGAATATCCGTTTCTAGGGCCATACGGATTGCAAGGAGAGTCGCACATGCTGGTACTAATCATTGCAAGAATTATGCGTATAGATAAAAAGTACCACTAAGTAGTGTTTTTATACCATGGCTAGTGGTACTTATTGTTTACTTTTGTAAAGTATGGCAAAAATACCTGTAATAGAGCAATGTACGGTTTCGTATAAAGAGGATAAGCATCTCTTGGCGGATCAACTGGAGGTCTATTTAGTCAATAATCGTAATCTGGTTTTTCCACACAGACATAATTTTTACCATTTAGTGCTTTTTTTACAGGGTGGTGGTTATCATGAGATTGATTTTAAAACTTATCCTGTATCTATTGGTCAAGTTTATTGTATGGGGCCAGGGCAGGTTCACTCTTGGATGTTCGAGGGCGATATGCAAGGCTATATCGTAAATTTTGATATCGATTACTTTAAATCCCTCCTGCTTCGATCGGATTATATCGAAAATCTATCCATATTTTCAAGCCTTAACGAATCCGTTTTCTCATTAACGGAGGAGACTTTGAAGCAGGTTATACCGCTTTTTGAGCAGCTGGTGGGTTTGAAGAATAGTCCTTCCGAAGATGATTTAAAAAGAACACTCTTGCTGTATATTTTATTGAAACTGGAACAGGACTATCGCCCTAGCTTTCCGACTAAGGCCATGGATTATCAAATGTTACTGGTAAAAAACTTCATCGCGCTTGTTGATTTGCGGTACAAAGACTTGCATCTACCTAAGGAGTATGCAGAGCTATTATTTGTCACTCCGAATCATTTAAATGGAGTTTGCAAGGAGTATCTAGGATTGCAGGCCGGCGAAGTTATACGTAATCGCATACATCTAGAGGCAAAACGTTTATTAATTTTGCCTGACTGGACAATATCACAGGTGGCGTATGAGTTGCAGTTTAGCGATAACTCATATTTCACCAAATTCTTTAAGAAAGTCGAAGGTATTACACCGGAAGAATTTAGGAAATCACAATGGAAGTAAATGCAAAAATGGATACGAATTATCAAATCCCCTCAGAAATAAAAAGTGCAGTCGATGGCAAGTGTCCTCGATGTCGCACAGGAAAGATGTTTGCAGCTCCTTTACTGAGCTTCAAATCTCAAAAAATGAACGTCAAATGCCCAGCTTGCGATTTGAAGTTCGAAAAAGAACCGGGCTACTTTTATGTCGCGATGTATATTAGTTATGCCATGAGTGTGGCGGAATTAGTTGCCTCTTGCGTGGCAACCTATATCCTTACCGGAAATATGGAGAGCCCATGGCTTTATGTCATCGTCGCATTATCGGCAACATTAATCTTCGCACCCTTTAACAATCGTTACTCGCGGATTATTCTGTTGTATTGGATGACGCCACAGTTTAAGTTTAACCCAAAAATTTATCAAGAAGTCAAAGATTTCGACAAAAAGAATTAGACAATAGCCAAGCGCGAGAAAGAAGGGTCCTATTATGGGGCCCTTTTTTCGTTTTTGATCCATGCTCAATCTGATTCAAAATTTGCTCATGTTCGATTCTTGTTCGATACAGCTTCGATTCAGGAACCATCTGCTTCGGTTTAAGTACGCGATTGAAAGGGAGCTGAAAGAGAAGTGAAAGGAAAGTAGCACGATCAAGATGCGTTGAGAATAGGAAGATGTGCAAATCGGAGTTCTTTTAAAAAAAAAGCTGCCAAGTATTGATGTCTTGGCAGCCTTCCTATTGTCGTAATACTGAACCTGAGATTTCAAGTTACTCGTCCATTACGTTCTTACGATGTTTATTTCTTATTGGATTGGATTTTCGCTCAGGTATTTTTCCCATGCCCAAGCCGAGGCCATCATTTCTTCTATTCCTAATTCTGCTTTCCATCCCAATTGTTCAGCAGATTTGGTAACATCACCCCATACTTTAATAATATCGCCTTCACGACGTGGACCGATTACGTAATTCAATTTTTGTCCAGAGGCGTTTTCAAAAGCTGTGATAGCTTCCAATACGGAATACCCGTTTCCAGTACCGACGTTGAATACATCATAGTTACCATTCGGATTTCCTTTTTCGAGGAGTTTAATCGCAGCAACGTGCGCCTTTGCAAGATCAACTACATGGATGTAATCGCGAACAGCCGATCCATCTGGCGTGTCGTAGTCGTTACCAAACACCGTTAGTTTTTCGCGCTTTCCGATTGCCGTTTGCGTAATGAAAGGCAACAGGTTTTGTGGAACGCCGATGGGCAATTCGCCAATAAGTGCTGAGCGATGTGCACCCACTGGATTAAAGTAACGTAAAGCGATAACCTGATAGTTGTCGTATGCAGAGGCTGATTCTTCTAAAATCTCTTCGGCAATCTGTTTTGTATTTCCGTAAGGTGAAGTTGCACGTTTTACCGGAGCTGCCTCATTAACGGGAAGTACGTCGGGCTCTCCATAAACAGTACAACTTGAAGAGAATACGAAGTTGATAGGTTTTTGACGATAGGCTTCTAATAAATTTATTAAGGAGTAGAAGTTGTTATGGTAATATTTCAATGGATCTTGGACAGATTCACCTACCGCTTTAGAAGCTGCGAAATGTATGATGCCCTTAATGTCAGGGTTGGAAGCAACAAATTCATTTACTTTTGCGGTATCACAAAGATCGAACTGGTGAAACTCGGGTTTAACACCGATGATTTTTTCGATCTGATCTAAAATCTTGATGTTTGAATTCGAAAGGTTGTCTATTAATACAGGAGTGTATCCTGCATTATGCAATTCTACTACGGTGTGAGATCCAATAAATCCTGTTCCGCCGGTTACTAATATTTTACTCATAAGTTGTATAATATGCTATGTGTTTTCTGCTAATTGTTAAACATTGACTTGTAGTACGCTATTGTTTTTTCTAATCCCTCACGACGGCTAATTTTGGGTTCCCATTGGAGTAACTCTTTCGCCTTTCGTATATCTGGGCGACGTTGTTTTGGATCGTCTATCGGTAAATCTTCGTGAATAATGCCCGATTTACTGCCTGTAAGTTGGATAATTTCCTGAGCCATATCCAGCAAGGTCATCTCGTCGGGATTGCCAATGTTTACTGGCAATGGATAGTCGCTGAACAGAAGCTTGCAAATTCCTTCAATTTGGTCAGTGACATAACAAAAGGAGCGGGTTTGTAAACCGTTTCCAAAGACCGTTAAATCTTTATGCTGTAAGGCTTGGGAAATGAATGTGGGTAGTGCTCGACCATCATGTAAGCGCATTCGAGGTCCAAACGTATTGAAGATACGAGCAATTCTAGTTTCCAACTGATGGGTGTTATGGTAGGCCATGGTGATGGCTTCTTGGAAACGTTTTGCTTCGTCGTAGACGCCTCTGGGTCCTACAGGGTTCACATTGCCCCAATACTCTTCTGGCTGCGGAGAAACTAATGGATCGCCATATACTTCCGAAGTCGAAGCAACTAAAATTCTCGCTTTCTTGCTTTTGGCCAAGCCCAATAGATTATGTGTGCCGAGTGAACCAACTTTTAACGTTTGAATCGGGATCTTCAGGTAATCTACGGGACTTGCAGGTGAAGCAAAGTGCAGGATGTAGTGCAATTCCCCAGGTACATGGACAAATTTACTAACATCATGATGGTAGAATTCGAAGTTTGGAAGATGAAATAGATGTTCGATATTTTTGATATCCCCAGTAATCAAATTATCCATGCCAATTACATGAAATTCCGCTTTGATAAAGTGGTCGCATAGGTGAGAACCTAAGAATCCTGCCGCACCAGTAATTAATATTCGTTTGGGCTTCTCTTCTCGCACAATGGTGAATTTGAAAAGGTTTAATATCTTTGACGAAGATAATCATTATTTTAACATTATGCGTTTACTTTACGATCTGGGCATCTTTCTATATGGGGTTTTGCTGCGTCTGATAGCCCCATTTCATGCGAAGGCGAAGCTTTGGGTGCAGGGTCGAAAGGGCTTAATGAAAAGAATCAGTCAAACGGTTGATTCCAATCAAAAACACATCTGGTTTCACTTTGCATCGCTCGGAGAATTTGAGCAAGGAAGATCGGTTATGGAACAGATTAAGCAACGCTATCCACAAGAAAAAATAATTGTAACTTTTTTTTCGCCCTCAGGCTACGAGATACGTAAAAACACGGGTTTGGCGGATTATGTGTTTTATTTGCCAGAAGATACAAAGCGCAATGCGAATCAGTTTCTCGATGCTATTAATCCGAAGTTAGCCATTTTTACGAAATACGAATATTGGTTTCATTACTTTGATCAGTTGGAAAAGCGGGGGGTGCGCTTGCTGATGATTTCGGCGATTTTTCGTGAAGACCAACTGTTTTTTAAACGCTACGGAGGTTTCTATCGCAATCTTTTAAAGAAGGTTTCATTCTTCTTTACACAAAATATGGAAAGTGTGCATATGTTGAAATGGATTGGCATCACGAAAGCTGGACTGGCGGGCGACACTCGATTTGATCGCGTTGTTGAGCTTCCTAAGACCCATCAATCTGTTGAGGCTGTGGAGTCCTTTGTCGCTGGGCAACAGGTATTGGTAGCGGGAAGTACATGGCCGGCGGATGAAGAATTATTGAAGGGTTTGCTAGCGAAATATTCGAAATGGAAAGCTGTCTTAGCGCCGCATGAAATACATGAGGATCATTTGAAGCAATTGGAAAAGACATTTCCTAGCGCATTGCGATTTTCCAAATTTTCATCCTATAGCCCTGAACAAGTAGCGAAAGAACAAGTGTTAATTATTGATAATATTGGGATGTTATCTTCGCTTTATTTCTACGGGCAAGTAGCGTACATCGGTGGAGGATTTGGGGCAGGGATTCATAATACCTTGGAGGCGGCTACTTACGGTATGCCGGTCATATTTGGTCCTAAATATGAGAAGTTTCAGGAGGCAATGGATTTAGTCGAACTTGGGGCAGGTTTTCCTATTAGTACGCAGGAAGAATTAAACCGGATTTTTGAGGCCTTGCAGGATAGCGATAAATTGGCAATTGCTGGCGCTTCGGCTAAAAAATATGTAAACACGCGCTCTGGTGCGACGCAGATTATAATGAAATACTTGGAAACGGAGAAGTTGGTTGGTTAAGTTCTACCAATTGAATCTGAACGCTAAACCGCGGAATTTAAAAAGGGATTGTTGTTTAACAATCCCTTTTTTGTGCCATCTTCCTGTGTTATTATTTAGTAATAACAGTATCTTTTTACTCCTGCGATATGCCTAGCAAGGCGCATCACTTGGTGCGTATAGCCATACTCATTGTCATACCATACATAAATTACGACGTTCTTACCATCAGGTGATACAATCGTAGCTGGTGTATCGACTACAGAAGCTGCAGTCGTGCCCACGATATCGGAGGAAACGAGTTCTTTGTTATTTGAATATTGAATTTGTTCTACTAATTCACCTTCCAATGCTGCTTTTTTCAAAAGGCCATTTATTTCTTCGACTGTCGTAATTGATGAAAGCTCTAGATTTAGAATAGCCAAAGATCCATTAGGTACAGGTACACGAATGGCGTTTGAAGTTAGTTTACCGGCTAGTGATGGGAGTACTTTCGCGACCGCGGTTCCGGCTCCAGTTTCTGTAATCACCATATTTAAGGCTGCCGCACGTCCTCTTCTTTCTTTTTTATGAAAGTTATCGACAAGATTCTGGTCGTTGGTATAGGAGTGTATGGTTTCGATATGTCCCTTGACGATGCCAATTCTTTTTTGAAGAACGGCAAGTACAGGCGCTATTGCGTTGGTCGTACAAGATGCCGCGGAGAAAATATTATCCTTCTTGCGATCGGCATCAAATTCATTAACACCGTACACGATGTTAGGAACGCCCTTTCCAGGGGCCGTCAATAAAACTTGGCTAACACCCTTAGACGATAAATGTCTTGATAGCTCTGCTTGATCACGGAATGCGCCCGTATTATCAATTACCAAAGCGTCCTTGATGTCGTATTGCGAGTAGTCAATTTCTTCGGGGCTCTTAGCGGAAATAATGTAAACGGGAACTCCATTTACGATCAGCGCTCCTTTTTCTATATCCACTTCAACTTGGCCTTCAAAATCACCATGAATGGAGTCTTGACGTAATAAACTAGCTCTTTTTTCTAATGTTTTAGCATCGAGTTGATCTCGGGTAACAATGGCTCTTAAGCGCAATTGTCGTCCTCCTCCAGCTTTGCTAATTAGCTCACGCGCTAATAGTCTTCCAATTCGACCAAAACCATAAAGAACAACATCTCTAGGTTCGAAAGTTTCATGATGCTGCGCTGGGGCGAGTTCTTTGGCAATAAATTCGTAAAGGTCTTCCGATTGTATACCTTGTTTACGAACTTCGAGGGCTAGTTTTCCAATATCTATTCTCGAAGGCGTTAGTTCTAGCTCTTGGATGATTTCAGCAATTTGGAGCGTTTCATCAATGCTAATTTCTCTTTCCGCAAGCTCTTTTGTTTTCTGATGCAGATTGAGGATGAAGCTGACGCGTCGATCAATTAACTGATTGCGGAATAATACAAGTTCAACGGATTGATTGAACCATAGGTCGCTAACGACCTGGATAAGCTTAACGCAAGCGTTCTGCTTCAATTTGTAACTTTTGATTTGAGACTCAAAAGTAGACGATTGTACCATAATAATTATAATAGTTATTTAGGTCCAAAATTAGGAATTATAATGCTGCTAATCAGTCTCCTGTTGGAGATTTAGGGAATTGCTAATGAATGAAAGTTAAACTATTTTATTTCCTAAGGATTCACACTAATTTTTGACATAAAGCTAATGCTGTAAGCTAAAATTATGAAACAATAAATAGATCCGAAGCGATCTGGTCAGCAAGGAGTTTGCCTGCGTCTGTTAATACGAGATAGCGTTCTTCTTTTAGGGTAAGCTCCTGATTTGACAAATAGATTTTTGCTTCTTTTGTCAAATAGGATAGGTAGTCACTGTCGAAATTGTTTTTGATAAACTCATAATCTACCCCCCATTTCGTCCTTAACGATGTCATCACATATTCGTTAAAACGGGTGTCTGTACTCAACTCTTCGGTTTCTAGGGCTAGTTCATTTTTGAATAGCGCATTGATGTAATTTGCATTGTTCGCAATATTCCATGATCGCGAATGTCCATTAAAAGAGTGTGCGGAAGGACCAATTCCCATATAATGTTTACCTTTCCAATAATTGCTATTGTGTATGGCATGTTTACCCGGCTTTGCAAAATTGGAGATTTCGTATTGCTCGTATCCTTTTGTTGTAAGAAAGTCAATGAGCATCAGCATCTGTTCGGCACTCTGCGACTCATTCATGGGTGCCGTTTTTCCCTTGGAAATCATATGCTGTAGGGCAGTCTTCTTCTCTACAGTCATCGCATAGGATGATATATGTGGTATTTGGAAGTCAACTAATTGCTGCATATTTGCTGTCCACTTTTGATCGGTGAGTAGGGGATATCCATAGATCAAATCGCAGGTTATGTTTTCAAATCCAGCATCCTGAACACGCATAATCGCCGATTTTGCTTCTTCTGCATTATGTGCACGATTCATCCAACGTAAGTCTTCTTCATAAAAGGATTGGATACCTATAGAAAACCGATTGATCGGCGTTTGTCTTAAAGCGTTTACCTGCTGCTGGTTTAGATCATCGGGATTGGCCTCTAGCGTTATTTCCGCTTGCGGATTGATTTCAAAAAGCTCACTGACTTTCCCTATTAAGCGCGCTATTTCATCAGCCGTAAGCACGGAAGGAGTACCTCCACCAAAGTAAATTGAATCGATTGATTTATTCTGTAGATAATTTGAACGGAGCTCAATTTCCTTATGCATCGCTTGAAGCATCTCCTCTTTGTACTGCATGGAAGTGCTGAAATGGAAGTCGCAGTAATGACATGCTTGTTTACAGAAAGGAATATGGAAGTAGATCATGGGTGCCCGCTCAGTTTTTATAGGGCAAAGATACTAATCTATTTTTTGTACTTTTCCCAATCTTTAATGGCTTCTATTGCATTATGAATATATAAATCTTTTAGTCCTATTATTACATTCAATTCTTCTTTATGACTAAGTTTATCTTTTTGTGCTACGCTTTTCAGATTTATATCAAATTTTACATCTGGCATTATACCTTCACCTATTTTATAAATTTTCCCTGTTCTATCTTTTATAACATCAGTTGTAAGATTGACTAAATATTCATTTGTTATTTCAAAAGGCCTATTTGCAGATGTAGCTCCAGCTGTAACTTGACCTACTATTAAAACATTTTTTTGTCCTTTAAAGTGAAGTGTGACAAATTCACCTGCACTTCCTGTAATTTTGCTGGTTAAAACTATAATAGGCACTTCCGTGTTTTTTAAAACTACATAAGGAACAGAATCGGGGTTTAATTTGAATAGCTCAGCCATCTTTATTTCTTCCTCGCTATTATCTAAATTTAGGATTTTGTCAACTTTTGTTTCATGACCTTTATTGTTAACCATTGAGTACGTTTGATCTGAATTGATCAAAGTTGGGAATTGCCAATTCATCGTAAAAGCATTTCCTCCATCATTTTCTGTTACATCAATTATCCAAGCTTTTGGATTATGTTTGTCTAGTTCCAATAACTGTTTACCGATGGTGTCTACATAGGCTCTGTTTTCTAATGTAACTGATGGTATGTTTATATACGCATACTTGTTGTCTACCATTTTATGTATAAAACGCTTCGGAGGAAGTCCGGCTTCTTTATCAGTCATTTTGGCAAAAATCTCTAGCATAGAACTTTCGTCAGGTTGAGAGTTTATTGCACTCTTTTGATAAAGTCTAGAGTGTCCATCCTTCAATTCTTTTAATACTTTATTGAAGTGTGGGGCTAAATGAGAAACGGAGTCAATTTCTTTTGTCTCATGAAGCAAAGAAGTGCTGATTGAATCCCAGTTTAAATTTGGACTCATGAAAGCATTAGATTTAACGGTATCTAGAAACGATAAAACTACAGGTTTGATAGTTTGTTTTTGAGCAAAACAATTAATGTTAAAAATAGGAAATGCTAAAATGAGAAAGGCTTTGTATATTTTCAATGGTATTAAATTTAATAGATTAGTTAATTGAGATTTGAAAGTAAATATTAAATTCTGTTTAAAGAAATAATTATTACACCATTGTCAAGAAGTATACAATTCTGTATGTTTTTTAAGTTTGCTTTAGAATTACAGCTCGTTAGTTTTTAATAATCTTGAACCTACTAGGCGCTCAATCAGTTATCGACTATAAAGTCATTATTACTAAGTGGATCATTCACTTTTGTAAAAAGTGAAATTTGGCGCATCTTTTAATGTTTCTCCTGTTCCAAAAGTTCTATAAATCATAAAGTCTTACCATATTTTTGAAAACGATTTAAATACCCAGATTCTTAACAGATTCGGTAGGACAACAATAAAATTCTTATCATGCTGGCTATTTACTCTATCAGAAATAATGCCCAGTGTAATTCCAATTGCGGGCGCAATCACTAACCCTGGTCGATAATCCAATTGTCAAGACGGGGAAGTCTACTTTCTCAATCGGGAAAGGATGCGAGTATTTGGTAAACCTTAGGGCAGTACAGTACAGGATACTTTATCGGAATGAGAGGTTTATCTTAGTTTTAACTTGAACTGGGACAACTGTATCATGCTCAGCTAATTATTATAAAACCTGTAATCACTAATTAAGAACGTACTCAAAAATATGCAAGCACATATCATGTAGTTTCCCGAGCATTTCTGGGATTTGAGTTGATTTCTACTCGTTGGGATTTAATTGCCTATAAAAAAGGCGAGCTGGGATTGTATTGGTTTAAGGTGATGAGTTTTAGCACGTTGGTTTACCCTTTTTTACAAGAAAGCAAATAACGCAATATATAAACCATTTAAACTTAAAACCATGATGAGAACTTACATCCGATGTGTTCCTTTATTGTTA
>JBEBRI010000073.1:0-18612 GCA_040394915.1 Sphingobacterium sp. | reverse complement strand
GCAGTTGTAGACGCAGTAAAATAGAGTTTTAAACCGCTATCAATTTGTTAGATATAAAGAAAACCACTCATTTGAGTGGTTTTTTTTATTAGTTTAATTCGATTGTGAATTGATCGTAATCTGCCGTTCGCCAAGCCATATCCTGGGTATTGGATGAGAGGGCGAAGAACGGGGAGAAGGTTCGTACCCTAACAGTTTTTCCATCGGGTAAGAATTCGAGAATTCGGATCCAGCCATCGCCACCACTTCCATAGGTTCCTCCACCTAGCGCTTGTGCATTGAAAGTCATTTGGCTTACTTTCTTGCCGGCAGCATTCTGATCGATTCGGAATCCTAAATGTTTTCTAACATCGTTTGGAGCGCCGATATGTCCAGAGAATACCATTTGGATATTCTTCGATGGCTTGACTAGACGGTTGAATACCGCGGTTCCGTAATTGGCATCTTGAAGATCGTACTTAGCCGTCTCTATATGTTCGTTCTTGAAATTCAGATAAGCGTGCGTGAGCAATAGGACGCTGTGGTTTGCATATTTTTCTTGATTGATCACTTGGTTAGCCCAGCCTAAGATCGTGTCTCTGGGAGCAAATTCGAGCGATACAAACAAGAAGTCTTTCCCGTGAGGTGATTTCCATTCGTATGTCGCATTCTCTAAACTAGGATCTCCATAAATATTGGGCGCGACCTCGCGGAGTAAACGTTGGTTTTTACTGTTTTTATCGGCGGGGAAGTACTGCGGAAAATGCGTAGTTTTCGGTTTATGCGTATAACTAAAGATATTGTAATCGTGGTTTCCCGTTGCTGTAATATATGGGATTTTGCCGTCTAATTTTTCAAACGCCTTGGCACTTGCTTCCCATTGCTGTTTTCCGGTCTGATCCATTTTATTTCGATCCGGATTCACAATGTCATCATGCTCCACTAAATCGCCGGTACACATCACCATCTTGATGTTTAATTTTTCTTCATGCTCGACAATCCAGTTCATCATCACGTCTAGAATAGGTTGATTTCTTTTGAACTTCACATAGTTTTGAATATCGGGAAGTAAGATTAACGACCAAGATTGTTGGTTTTCCAACTCTGGTTGCTGGAATTTTGCCTGCTGCTGTGCGGTACTCCAGTGGGGTTGAAACATAAAGGCTGCTATGCCAATAAGGATTAGTTTTTTGTAATTTTTCATGATGCTGTTGCTTGAAAACAACAAACGTGACCTGGAGGGGGCCACGCTTGCTGATATTTACATACTATTGTGATTGAATTAAATCCATTGTTAATATCCTGGGTTTTGAGTCATTGCTGGATTGGCGTCCATTTCTTTGATGTCAATTGGCCAGTACTCATCTTTATTAACTTGATATTTGACCTGTTGCGTACCAAAAGATTTCGTGGCAATGCTATGATTGTAAACTGGATTCGCATTTTCATCGATTCTTTGAATCGCGCTTTTCGTCCAGGCAATCGCATCTCTGTTCAAGTAAATATATCCGTTCATCACGTCTTTTGCAATTCCCCAACGACGTAAATCGAACCAGCGTAGACCATCGTTTGCCAGTTCTACCTTACGTTCATAGCGTAATGCTTGACGCATTTGCGCCTGCGTTAATCCTTGCGGAAGATTTGGCATTTTCGCGCGTGCGCGGATTTCGTTGATCGCATCGTAAACGGATTGGTCGATGCTGCCGCTTTCAATTTTAGCTTCTGCATAAATTAATAGCAGTTCTGCATAGCGAAAGATCCCCACGTTTAAGTCTGATTCGCCGGATACGGAAGTTGTCGCATATTCCGATAAGTCCGTATGTTTTCGCCATAAATAACCTGAGAAGGAGCGATAAGCATTCGTAGCATCGGTATTATTCTGTGATCCAGGTTTTGTGCCCGTTCCGTTAATGATCGGCCAATAATTGTTGACTTTTGCAAACTTTGCGTTCGGTTCAAATTGAAATCCAAAATAACGGGATCCTGGGCGTACAGTGTACATATCCAAACGAGGGTCACGATTTGCAAATGGATTATTTTCATCGTAGATGGTTGATTCCGTGATATACTTTCCTTCGGTATCTTGGAAAGAATCGATAAAGTTTTGAGTCGGTCCCCAGTAACATACCCCTTTTCCTAGGCGTGAGGCCATATAGTAAGTTTGGTTGTGTGTATTTCCACTGATTGCTTTATTGTATTCCGCAACCCAAATCCATTCCTTGCTATTTGCATATCCTGCATGTCCAAAAATATTCGCTGATTGCGGCTCACCGTCAGCATGTCCTTTGTTCACGTAAGCAATGGATGCGTCAAATGGCGTTAGGCTATGTAAGCCATTCGAAAGCTCAATGGCCTTCTTTGCTGCTTCTGCTGCGATTTCATATTTTCCAAAATTCAATGCAACACGTGCTTTCAACATATAGGCTGCCACTCGCGACGCTCGCACGTTTCCTGAGGCTTTTTGCGATACAGGGAGGTGGTCAGCAATTTCCGTCAATTCGGAAAGAATGAAATCAACCACTTCATTTTTATTCGTTCTGCCAGGTAACTCGTCGGATAGTTTCAATGCGCGCTTTAGTAAGGCGACATCGCCATATAGTTCGACAAGCTGCGAGTAGCAGTAGGCACGTATAAAGCGTAGTTCTGCATTTGTCGTGTTGTAGGCCGTTTCGCCCATGGTAGCTTTTAATGCATCCATATTGTCGAGTACTAAATGAACGCGGCCAATTGTTTGATAGTGGGCTGACCAAGGTTTTGTGGCAAGGGCATTATCGGTGGTAATCGAACTCGTAATAGGCGACGTATAGTTGTTGCCTGGGCGCGCATAGCCGATATCGGTGATATTGTCCATGACATGCCATATCGGAGTACTTGAAGCGTCTAAAAGCGTTAAAGCTTTATATGCGCCCAGCAATCCTAATTCTGCTTCTTTTGCGTCTAATGGGAAATTCTCTGTGGAAGGGCCGTTTAAGTTTAAACGATCCATTTCGCATGATGTCATCAATGCTGCGCATAACATGCTAATTCCTAATATTCTTTTTGTATGCTTAATCATGATGTCTTAAAATTTAATATCTAATCCGAAGGTGTACACTTTAACTTGTGGGTAGAAATTTCCTCCACCCAAGGTTACGTTTTGATCTGCGTTCGCATTGTAATTGATTTCTGGATCGTAGCCTTCGTAGAAATTGGTTTTAGTGAATAAGTTTTGTCCATTGGCATATAAGTATATTCCGCCAAGCTTGGTGTTTTGGAACCATTCTTTCGGGAATTCATAACCTAGATGAACATTCTTAAGACGTAGGTATGAAGCAGATTTCATCCAGAAGTCAGAATTCTGCGTGTTGTTCGTCGACGTGATTGATAAGCGAGGAAGTGCTGCATCTCTGTTTTCAGTTGTCCAGTAATCCAATTGCCATGGTTTGATAGCGGATGAGTTAGCGCCTGGAATAACATAGTGAGAGTCTAAATATCCATCAACTTTTGCTACGCCCTGTAAGAAGGCACTAAACTTGAATCCTTTATAACCTAAGTCTAAGTTGATTCCATAAGTGTAGCGAGGAATCGTGTTGCCGATAATTTGTTTGTCAGCATCCGTTATTCTGCCGTCCGGTATTGCATTTCCGTCGGCATCGAATGCCCCTGCGATATCTTTAAAGCGGATATCTCCAGGTTGCAGCGTTCCAAATTGTGTTGGACCATTTGCAATTTCTTCTTGCGTTTGGTAATAGCCGTCTGATACGTATCCAAAGATGGAGTTAATCGCATAGCCTTCTTGTTGACGCAATAAAGTTCCTGAAGGTCTGCCGCGCATATCTAAAATCTTATTCCGAACATCCGAGAAATTGAATCCTAAACCGAATTTGAAGTCGTTCCATTTATTGTCGTAACGACCACCAACTTCCCAGCCAACGTTTTCAACTTTCGCTGCGTTTTGATATGGCGGCTTAAGTCCGTGTAGTGTAGAGATGTTTAAAGTCATCAGGATTCCGTTGGTGTGTTTTTTATACCAATCGAAGGTGAAACTAAATTTGTCGAAGATCGTAGCGTCTAAACCTACTCCTGAAGCCGTCGTTTCTTCCCAACGTAAGTCAGGATTTGCCATCGTATTTAAGGTTACTAATTGGCTAATCGCTCCGCCCATTGAAATTCCGCCCAAGGCAAGGTTCTCCGAGAATGGTTGGTAGGTGCTACCAATGTTTTGATTTCCAAGGATACCCCATGATGCTCTAACCTTCAATTGATTGATTTTTGAGCGAAGGTTTGCCATAAATGGTTCTTGGTCTACACGCCAGCCCGCAGAGAAGGAAGGGAAGGTTGCCCAACGATTTTGCCCTACGAAACGTGATGTTCCATCATAACGCAGGTTTGCTTCGAATAGGTAGCGATCTTTGAAAGCATAGTTGAAACGTGAAAATGCAGATACCAATAACCATTGATCTTGTGTACCATCATTACGTTTAGTTTCGGTGTCTGCACCAGCGCCTAAGACTTCATAGGTGTCATATGTATAATCGCGACGATAACCCATCAGGTATTTTTCATCGTAGGTTTCACGTGATGTACCTACCATCAAGCTAAGGCTGTGATCATTAAAGGTTTTACTTGCTGTCGCGTGGAATTGATAGTTTCCGTAGAAATAACGATAAGCGTTCTCTGTCAATTCGGTTGATTCTGCTGCAGCGCCTGCTTCAGAACCGTCGGAGTAATAGGTCATTAAAGCTTTGGAGAAATTATGCGTATTTCTCGTGCGATAGCGTGGAGCGATTAATCCGGTTACAGATAGCCAGTCAACAGGCTTATAGTTTAGAGACAGATTACCGATTAATTCTATATTGTTTAATTTTCTATTTCCGCCCTCTTCGATAAAGGCTACCGGGTTGTTCTTAACCCAGCCTTCAGACCATTTATCTCCATAGCGAATTGGAATGTTCGTTGGCATACGCCCTAAGTAATTCCAAATCGTTCCTTCGTTCGCTATTTGAAGACGATCACCGTTCATAACTGATAAATCAACCTTGATATTAAGTTTATCATTCGGATTGATATCCATGTTATTTCTGAATGTATAGCGTTGGAAGTTTGTGTTCTTAATTAATCCGTCTTGTTTAACATAGCTTACGGATGGGTTGACGCGAATAATCCCTGATCCTGCAGATAAGGAAGCAAAATGGTTTTGAGTGAAACCTGAACCACTTAAAATAGCTTTCTGCCAGTCATAATTATCTGGATTCTCGGCGTATAATTTATCGAATTCATCAAAGTTCTGTTGTGTGTAGACTTCTTTACCTCCATCATTTACGCTCGCTTCATTGAATACGCGCATAAATGTACGGCCGTCAGTAACTTCTGGAATGAAAGTGGCATCTTGCCAACCTGTATAGCCTTTGTAAGTAATATTTAAAGCATCTTTAGCACGTTTAGTGGTCACTAAGATAACGCCATTAGCCGCGCGTGATCCGTAAATCGCTGCAGATGCTGCATCTTTCAATACGGACATCGATTCGATGAGGTTCGCGTCAATGGAGTTTAAATCTCCAGCGACACCATCGATAATGACAAGCGGTTCACTCGCAGATGAGAAGGAGTTAACCCCACGAATTCGAATAGAGGCTTGATCACCGCCCGGTGCGCCCGTCTGTGAAGTAACAGTCACGCCCGGTGCGAGACCTTGTAAGGCCGTTGAGGCAGATACGGCAGGGCGATTCTCTAGTTGCGCAGCGCTAATGGTTGACACGGATCCTGTAAGATTCGTTTTCTTTTGCGTTCCGTAGCCTACGACAACGACTTCATCTAAGTTTGTTAAGTCGTTTTCTAGCGTTAGGTTGATCGTTGATTGACCAGTCACTGTTCTTTCAGCGGTTTTAAAACCAATACCCTTGAATACTAGGATATCATTTTGATCGGCTTTTAAGGAGTAAGAGCCATCTTCATTAGTAGCTGTAATGGTATTCAAGTGCCCCTTAATGCTGATGGAAACACCTTGAACTGGAGATCCATCTACACTGGTCACTTTCCCCATTATTTGTAATGATTGTTGAGCTAATGCCATTCCTAATGGCATAATCAACAGCATTAAAATGAGTTGTAATTGTTTTTTCATTTAGACGTTTGTTAATGATCGTAGGTAAAATGTATTAAATAGAATTCCCTTGTAATGGTTTGTTTTTATTTCTTAAATAATGTTTCGAAACTAGATTTATAATATTAACATTATGTTAACACAGTGTTTTCTTCTTATTAAATTATAAGATTGATTAACATATAACATGGTTTTTACCACAAATTGGTATTGGTTATTGTTTTGTAAACAATGTTTCGAAATTAAAAAAAAGATTTTTAAACACAAGCGTTTAAAAATCTTTTTTTAGAAATCTATAAAAAAAATGTGGGTACTTGCCTTAGGCTAGAATTATTTTAATGCCTAATTCCTCGATTGCTTTGACCGTATCGGGCGATACCTTTTGGTCTGTAATAATATAATCGACATCGATAAGTTCGCATATCTTACCTAGCCCTCTTTTTCCAAATTTCGAGCTGTCGGCAAGAATAGCTACCTTTTGGGAGGTTTGTAACATCTTTTGATTTAAGGTTGCTTCGGGAAGGTTCGATATAGAGATTCCAAATTCTAAATCAATACCATCAGCTCCTAAAAAAAGGATACCACAACTGATCTCCTCAAGAATCCGCGTCGCGTAATGCCCTGCGACGGAAGAACTGTTCGAGCGAATTAATCCGCCTAACTGTAAAACTTCAATATTGGGCTTTCCGCTTAATTCTAGGCCTACTTTGAGGGCCGGTGTGATCACGGTAAGTCCCTGTGTAGTCTCTAGGTTTTTGGCAAACGCAAATACCGTCGTGCCAGATCCAATCATGATTGAGTCGTTATTTTTGATTAGCTTTAAAGCTGCTTGGGCAATCCGCTGTTTCTCGTCGTTGTTGATTGTTTCTTTTACGAGAATGGGACGGTCGATCGCATAAGGGTTGCTGTTAGAGGCACCACCTTTGATGCGGAATAAAAGATTTTTCTCTTCTAGTAGCTTTAAGTCTTTTCGGATTGTTACACTGGAAACTTTCATCGTTTCGCAGAGCCAGTCGATTGTAATCTTTCCTTTCTCTTTTAAGCTTCGTAGAATGAATTCGTGTCTATCGGTAATATTCCTCATAATTCATCGTGTCAGTTAATAGTTTAACAAATATAAATGACTTTTGCTATTTCTGGAATTCTTTTTTTTTATTTAAAAAGCTTTCATTAATAATCTTTTTTTCTACATTTGAACTGTTAGATTAAGATTCAGCAATAACCATATTTACCTTATGTCAAAATTTATACTGCCGATTCCAGCTAAAAAACGTCGTTGGTTTATCATATTCGTCATTTTCCTGGCAATTGTTTTCAATTATTACGATCGTCAGATCGTTTCGATACTGAAACCGATGCTGAAAGAGGAGTTTGATTTAGGAGATGATGGTTACGCTTTGGTACTGAATGTCTTTACCGTCTTCTATGCATTAATGTATCCGGTTTCGGGTTGGTTAGTAGACAGATTTGGTGAACGTAAAGTCATGTTGGGGGGTATTTTAGGTTGGTCAATTGCTTGTTTAGGAGGCGGCTTTTCGAGAACCTTTGGTTCGTTCTTATTTTTTAGAGGGATGCTCGGGGCAGCAGAGCCGACAAACTTTCCTGCGCAACTAAAGGTAGTTACCGTTTGGTTTTCCGGCAAGCTTCGCGCGACAGCCAACAGTCTATGTATTGCTGGAAGCTCCATCGGAGCGATAATCGCTCCACCGCTGGTGGCTTGGTTGGCGATGCAGTATGATTTTCATACGGTTTTTATTGTTGCTGGGGTAGTGGGCCTTATCATTGCCTTATTGTGGTTTCTAATATACACGGAGCCGCCTGCAGAGATTCGTGCTGAGGCTGCCGGTACGACCGTTGATCAAGTTGAAGAGCGTTCTTTTACGTGGGGACAATTATGGTCAAGAAAGTCGTTATGGGGTATCTTATTGATTCGTTTTGTCAGTGATCCCGTATGGTATTTCTGTTTATTCTGGTTGCCAGGTTATTTACAGGAGGAAAGTGGTTTGACCTTGGCGCAGATTGGTATGTTCGGTTGGATTCCATTTTTAGTTGCTGATGTAGGTGCCATCGCTACTTCCGCTTGGTCGGATAAAATGGTTCGTAAAGGAAAGGAACCATTGTTAGCGCGTAAAATCATGTTGAGCAGTGTCGCGGTATTAGCGCCACTATGTTGTTTGACAGCTTACGTAAATAATCCATATATCACCATTGCAATTTTTGCATTAGTAGCGGTTGCATGTTTGAGTTGGTTATTTACGGTCAGCGTGGTGATCGCAGAGGCATTCCCTGTAAAGAATGTTGCCTCTGTTTTAGGTATTGCTGGAGGATTCGGCGCATTAGGGGCCGTTTTATTCAATTATTTCGTCGGAAAAATAATGGGAAATCTTTTTGAATGAAACAAATTTATTTACAATGAATTTATTCATACTGTATACGTTTTTATTCTATCGACGATTGTAAAGAAAGAGAAGCCGCAGGATGAATCGGCAGTTGTTAGTGCATAATTAAAACATTAAAAATACTATAATAATAATTTGACATGGGAGAAGTAAAGACTATTCACGAGCCAGCGAGAGAAACGCCGGTGCGCATGGAAGTTGATGTATTGGTAGTTGGCGGAGGTCCAGCAGGTATTATCGCTGCTCAAGCCGCTGCTTCCGACGGATTAAAAGTTGCGTTAATTGATAATCGCAGCTTTGTTGGCGGAAATATGACTATCGGATTGCCTATTCTTGGCTTTTTAGGTCAAAAGGGGAATCAGATTATTAAGGGGCTACCTCAACGATTTATTGATCGTTTGAAAGAAGTGGATGCAGCATCAGAGCATCGTCCTTGTCCTTTACATATGAGTTTGACATTAGTGGAGCCGGAAGCGGTTAAGAATGTCGGACTTAAAGTATTAGAGGAGTCTGGCGTAAAGGTGTTGTTATACGTTTTTTCGGCCGGTGTTGTTATGGATGGGGATGAACTAAAAGGGGTTATCATTGAGAGCAAATCGGGTCGTGAAGTGATATTAGCAAAAACAGTAATTGATTGTACCGGAGATGCGGATGTTGCTTTCAAAGCTGGTGTGGAATGTGAACAAGGGAATGAAATCGGTGGAGCGCAACCGCCAACCTTGATGTTCTGTATGGCGAATGTAGATACGGATAAACTACGGATGTCAATTGCCGAAGAACCGAGAACCTATTTAACTGATTTTATTCCTGCAGAATACTTTGGACAAAACCATCAGTTCATTGTAGTCGGTTTACGAAGCGTAATGGAGAAAGCGCGTGCGGCTGGTTACGATTTACCAGTAGAGCGTACCATTTTAATTACAGGATTGCGTGAGGGAGAAGTTTGGGTGAATATGTCACGTATCAATGGTGTCGATGGTACAAATCCGGAGAGTCTTACTTTTGGAGAGATTGAGGGACGCAAGCAAGTGGAAGAGATTCAACGTTATTTGCAAGAATATGTTCCAGGATTTGAGGATTCGCATTTCACAAAGATGGCGCCTTTCTTGGGTATTCGTGAAACGCGTCGTATAGTCGGAAATTATGTAATGACAGCAGATGATATTTTAGGCTGCCGTCGTTTTGAAGATGCAGTTGCCGTTGCGAGTTATCCATTGGATATTCATCATCCTGAGGGTGGTGGATGTACATTGACATGGTGTGGTGATAGCTATGATATTCCATATCGTTCATTGGTTCCTAAACGTGTCAAAAATTTATTGGTAGCGGGGCGTTCAATTTCAACGACCCATGAGGCTATGTCAGCTATTCGCGTTATGGCTCCATGTATGGCGATGGGGGAGGCAGCAGGTCGTGCGGCTAAATTGGCAGTTCGTCATGGCGTCACTCCTGCGGAAGTCGATGTTAATGAACTACGTGCAGAATTAATAGGCGCTGGAGCCTATTTAGGGGAAGAATCGACACAAAATGCTTAATAAAATAAGGTGATGAGCGATTTCAATAACGCTTCCAGGAGGAAATTTTTAAAGCAAGCTAGTCTATTAGCTAGCTTGCCTCTTTTGGGTTCAGCTAAGGGATTTTCTATGGAAAAAGCCGCTAAGGATACGAGCGTTCGTGTATTGACTTGTAATATCCGTGTCGATTTGCCAGAAGATAATGCAAAAGGTTTAGGATGGCAGCATCGAAGAGAAGCTTGTATACAAGTGATTAGAAATCAAAAAGCCGATCTTATCGGTTTTCAGGAAGTTTTAAAGAATCAGTTTCTTGATTTGAAGCGTGAGTTGAGTGATTACTTTGCTTTTGGATTTGACGGTCCTGAGATGGATCGTTTCCAGGAGGGGTATCATGGCATCGCTAAGAACCCAATCTTGTTTTCGAAGAAGCGTTTTGAGTTAATCACTGCCGGTGGCTATTGGTTGTCTGAAACACCGCTTATCGGCGGTAGTATTTCGTGGGGAAGTGCTAGAGCAAGAAATTGCAGCTGGGTTCGTTTATTGGATAAAAAAACTAAGCGCGAAATACGTTTAATAAACTTGCACTTAGATCATATTAGCAATGAAGCGAAGTTAGGGCAGATGAAACTTGTATTAGCGGAATCGGCTCAATATGAAGCTGATTTTCCTCAGATTATGACCGGCGATTTTAATAATGGATACGGTGTTGGTTTGTATCCTGAAATAATCAATGCGGGTTGGAGAGATACGTATGTATTAAGCAACGGGGATGCAAAACCGGAAGGTACAACCAATGCTTTCCGCCCAGATGATCGCGAACGAAACGCAAGAGCGAAGAAGATAGATTTCATTTTTGTCAAAGGTCCTTTAACTGCCAATAAATCGATAATCATTAAAGATTTATGGAAAGGTATCGTTCCGAGTGACCATTGGTTTCTTGCTGCTGACGTCCTCTATACATAGACAAAGGGTGTGGATTGATGTAAAGAAGGTTATTAACAGGCTTTTTTTATCTATAATTTTTCAAATTTAATTTGGAAAAGAAAGCTTATAAGCGGTCTTTTCCTTTTTTTGGCCTTGATTGCTTTTAATATATTTTATTTTGTTAAATTTTATTTATTTTAGAGTAGATAATTACATCAACCAATTATAACACTAAACCATAATGACGCAAGACAATTTAACGAGCAAGCTAGGGATTCCTAGTAATTTGAAGTGGGGATATTTAGGTATTCTTATTTTCATGATGGGTGACGGAGTTGAACAAGGCTGGCTAAGTCCTTACCTTGTTGAGCATGGGATGAGTATAGAGCAATCATCTTTACTCTTTACCGTATATGGGATAACGATAGCGATATCCTCATGGTTTTCAGGCGTTCTTGCCGAAAGCTACGGCCCAAGAAAAGCGATGCTAATGGGACTTTTGCTCTATATCATCGGTACGATTGGTTTCGTTGGCCTAGGAATGGCAAAATTAGATTATAGTTCAATGTTATTGTTCTATGCTATTCGCGGTTTTGGCTATCCTTTATTTGCTTACTCCTTTATGGTCTGGATCACCTACAAAGCGCCTCAAGATACTTTGGGAAGAGCTGTTGGTTGGTTTTGGTTTGTTTTTACAGGAGGATTAAATGTATTGGGAGCGTATTACTCCAGTTGGGCATTAGAGCGTTGGGGATATGAAAATACCCTTTGGAGTTCGATTTTGTGGGTCTTGGTAGGTGCATTCTTTGCATTGGTGCTGAACCGGGATAAGTTTGAAACGAAAGCTTCCAAAGGCTCCAAAATGCAGGAGCTTATCAATGGCTTAACGATCGTTAAAAAAGAACCTAAAGTCTTTATTGGAGGAATCGTACGTGTCATTAATACGACAGCACAATTTGCTTTCCCTGTATTCTTACCGATTTACATGGCAGAGCATGGTTTTGATACGAAAGAATGGTTACAAATCTGGGGAACTATTTTCACGAGCAATATTGTATTTAATCTAATCTTCGGATTTGTAGGCGACCGCTTGGGTTGGCAAAATACCATTATGTGGTTTGGTGGCGTTGGCTGTGCAATTACGACAGTATTATTTTATTACTCACCAATATGGTTTGGCGGAAGTTATTGGGCAGTAATGGCCGCTGGTATTGCGTGGGGGGCATTGTTAGCAGGGTATGTTCCATTGTCAGCACTTGTTCCTTCGTTGGTTAAAGAAGATAAAGGGGCGGCGATGGCCATCTTGAATTTAGGAGCTGGATTGCCTGTGTTTGTCGGTCCGGCAATTGTCGGGTTATTAATAAGCACCATTGGAAGTGCGGGAGTGATTTGGGTATTAGCTGGACTTTACCTTGTAAGTGCAGTCCTTACTAAATTTATTTCCATTCCAAAAGAAGTAGAGTTAGAGAATTAAAAAATTAGTTTAGAATAATATAGAACAAATATGAAAGTATTACTTACAGCGCCTTACGAGAATGAGAAAGCTTTGAAAGAGTTGGAAGGCCTTTTTGATGAAATTGTTTACCGTTCATGGAAACCTCATGGACGCGCATATAATCCTGAAGAGTTAAATGCATTGATTCAGGAAACGGGAGTTGATGCCTTGATCTCGGAGCACGATGAGATTACTGCTGACGTTCTGCGTGCGAATCCGGAATTGAAATTCGTTGGCATTTGTCGTGGTACGCCTTCCAATATTGATTTAACTGTGGCTACCGAACTGGGGATTCCAGTATTTAACACCCCTGCAAGAAATGCGCAAGCGGTTGCTGAGATGTTTATTGCAAACGTAATTACGTTATTACGCAATACAATTCCTGGTATTAACTGGTTAGAGGGCAAAAACTGGGGTGAAGGTGCTCATACTTCATATTTGCAATTTAAAGGAAATGAGCTTGCCGGAAAACGTGTCGGTATGGTTGGATTTGGAGCGGTAGGGCAGCATATTGCTCGTATGTTGGTGAATTTCCCTTGTGAGATCTACTATTTCGACCCTTATTACACGGATGAGAACAAAACATTCAAGAAGGTAGAGTTAACAGAACTTTTCGCAGAATGTGATATTGTCGGAATTCATTTGCCTGTTACGGCAGAAACGAAAGGTATGATCGATAAGAAATATCTGTCGTTAATGAAAGCGGATGCTGTGTTTGTCAATACAGCGCGAGCAACAGTAGTTGATCGTGATGATCTATTGGATATTATTGAAAATGGGAAAATTAGAGGAGCTGTCTTAGACGTTTTCTACAATGAACCACCTGATGAAATTGATTACAAAATGATTCTAAATAAGAATGTGATCGCAACTCCACATATTGCGGGTGCAACGCATGAAGTTGAAGATCATCATGCTTTTATCATGAACAACAATCTTCGGGAGTTTTTTATCAATGGGAATAAATCCATTAAGCAATTGGTTAATAAAGCAGTTTTAGAAAAGATACAGATCGGATAATTATGGCAGCAAGAGAAGCCTATTTAGTTGTAGATATCGGTACAGGTAATGCGCGTGTTGGAGTTGCGACTCCAACAGGTGAAATCCTTAGCATCAAGCGAGAGAACGTACATTATGAGACGGATATAAACTACGAAGAATCCATTTACTTTAAACCAGATGAGTTGTGGGATCAGATATTGCATCTTGCGAAAGAGGCATTAGCTGAGGCTGGAGAAGTGAAGATAAACGCGATTACTGCCACAAGTCAGCGCGAAGGAATTGTCGTTATAGATGCCGAAGGGAATTCTCTTCTCGGTATGCCAAATATAGATCATCGAGGCCGTAAATGGGAGAAAGACCTGCTGGATAAAGATACCGTTTATAACCTGTCTGGACGTTATCCGACTTCATTGTTCTCTGCGTTCAAATTGGTCGGCGTACGCGAAGTATATCCGGAGCTATTCTATAAAATAGCTTGTTTTATGAGCATTAGCGACTGGATACAATATAAGTTTTCAGGAGTGACCTGCTACGAACATTCACAAGCATCGGAAACATTATTGTATGATGTAGAACAGAAAGCATGGAGCAACACTTTACTGGAACTATTTAGTTTGCCATCGCATATCTTACCAGAGCTAAAAGATGCGACCACTGTTCTTGGGACCATACTTCCAGCGGTCGCTGAGACTTTAGGTATTGATCGTCATGCAGCGATCGTTGTCGGTGGAGGTGATACGCAATTGGCAATCCGGAGTATGGATCCTTCCGCCAATGATGTCGTAATTGTTTCTGGCACAACTACACCAATAATAAAAATCGTAGACAGCTACGAGAAGGATGATGACCAACGGACTTGGACAAGTCGTCATATCGATGAAAATAACTTTATTTTGGAAGCAAACGCTGGCGTCACGGGCTTGAATTATCAACGTTTAAAAGAGATTTTCTATCCAAACGAAGGGTACGATGTGATTGAACGCGAATTAGAAGATGCGACTTATTCACAATGCGTTGCTTCACTAGGTTCTTTGATTGCTGACGAAGAAGTACCCCTGACTAAAGGAGGTTTTATCTTCAATGCGCCCGTATCACATCAATTAACACGTGGAAGCTTTGTATTCGCTATCTTATGGGATATCGCATGCAGTATCTATGAGAACTACAAATTTTTATGCGATGTTTCGGAGCACAATGAATCCTATATATGGGCGTGTGGAGGAGGTGTAGAGAGTCGAAAATTACGCCAATTCATAGCAAACTTATTCGGAAAGAGCATTAGAATTCGCGATACATTCCGCCAAGCGTCGGTATTAGGAGGCGTATTCGTTTGTAACGATGCATTACAGGTTCGTAATATTAGTCCCGAGCTGTTAGAAGAAATTCATCCACAGAATCACGAAGAGTTTGAAAGACTTTACGTAGAGTGGAAGAACGCACGTAAAACATTTAAACAAGTACAAGGATAGGATGGACAATTATTTTTTTGGGGTAGATGTAGGAACGCAGGGGGCGAGGGTTGTCTTAGTGAACCAAGAAGGAAAACTGATTGCATCTGATGCTAGAAAGTTCAAATTAGACGATCGTTTTCGCGAAGAACAATCTCCGGAATTATGGTGGAAAGACTGCAAAGAAATGATGACAGTTTTAATAGCCTCTCTTCCTGCTTCGATCGATAAATCGAGAATTCAAGCATTGTCTGTTACATCAACTTCAGGAACTGTTATACCACTAGATAAAAACAACGCACCTCTCCATGATGCAATCATGTATAGTGACCCACGTTCGGCAGAGCAAGGGAAGCGCTGTAAAGAAGTGGCAACAAAATATGTGAAAGAAGGGTATACAGGCTTCAATGCGTCTTCAGGAATATCGAAGATGGTCTGGTTTCAGGAAACATATCCGGAAAAAGCCGAAACTATTGAACTTTGGGTACACGCCTCTGACTTTATTGTTGGGAAGCTTAGCTCCAACTATAAAACAACAGATTACACGAATGTATTGAAATCCGCGTATGACTTAGAAAATCTAGAATGGCCAGCATATGTTATCAATGAGCTTGGGATAAAGCGCTCCTGCCTACAGGAGGTGGTGCCTTCCGGAACCGTAGTTGGCAAGCTAGACGCTGAATTAGCGTCATCTTGGGGAATTCCTCAGATTGCAATCGTCGTGGGCATGACTGACGGTTGCGCCACACAAATGGCCTCAGGAGCAGTTAAACCAGGCAATTGGAATACAACGATCGGAACGACCTTAGTTATCAAAGGGGTTACAAAGTCTAATGTTATTGATCCCCTGGGACGTTTATACAGTCACCGTCATCCAGAAGGTTATTGGATGCCGGGTGGAGCAAGCAATACTGGTGCCGACTGGATTTCTTTAGACTTTGCTGATAATCTTCAAGTATTAAATGTAGAGGCAGAGCAATTGGTCCCTACAGGACTGCTTGCTTGGCCGTTAAAGCAAGAAGGAGAGCGATATCCTATTATGGCGGCACAAGCGCGTGGATTTTACCCCGAGGGAGTTTCTCAGGCGGCGCAATTCACTGCTGGACTTGAGGGAGTTGCTTTTATCGAGCGTTTGGCGTATGAGATCATCGAAGATTTATCTTCAGAAAAAGTCGAAGCAGTCTATTCTGCTGGCGGAGGTAGTAATTCTGATATTTGGTTGCAGATTAGGGCATCGGTACTGAATGTTCCGATATACAAATGCAAAGAGGCTAGCGGTGCATTTGGAGCAGCGATAATGGCGGCATCCAATACGTTCTATAGCTCGCTAATTGAAGCAGCATCGGCGATGACACAAATTGAAAAAGAAGTCCTGCCAAATGCAGACTTAGTCTCGGCATACGAAACCCAATACCGAGCATTTAAACAAAAATTAAGCGATTTAAATTATATATAGATGATTACAATCTGCCTATTAAGACATGGCGAGACTGCATTTAATGCAGACGGAAATAAGTATTGCGGTCGTTCAGATATTGAATTAACTGACAAGGGCATTCAACAAGCGAATCGTATGAACGAATTGCTCAAGGATTATTCTTTCGATTACATTTTTTCTTCGCCATTGAAGCGGGCGAGAAATACGGCGGCAATTGCATCGGGTGAGGAATCCAGAGTGCAAACAGACGAACGCTTGATCGAGGTAGATTTTGGTAATTGGGAAGGAAAACGTTCGGAAGAATTTATCGCTGAAGATCCCAGGTCTTGGGAAAATTGGCTATCCGACCCTGAACAACATGCTGCGGGACGGACTGGGGAAACTGCGGCACAGGTGATCGCGCGTTTAAATAGTTTCTACGACGAATTGCTTGAAAAGTATGATGGAAAGACGATTTTAGTTGTTGGACATAATGGCGTCAACCGCTTGTTTATGTCGAATCAATTGGGTATGCCATTGAAAAATTACAGAAAGCTTGTACAAGAGAATTCTGCATTAACGTTGATAACATTAGATAAACATAAAGGTTTTAATTTGTTAAAGCTAAATGCTTAATTTCAGAGTCAACTAAATCCTAATGAAAAAACTATTTATTGCAAGTGCGATCTTGTTCGGAACTTTACACGTATCTGCTCAAAAACTTCACAAACTTAATTTCAAAACCACAGAGGAGATGTATTCTTATTTCGAGTATGCTCCTGGAAAGAAAGTGATCTCAGGTCATAGGGGAACTATTGAAAACAAGATGCCTGAGAACTCTATTCCCTCGATGAAGGCTGTATTACAACACAGTGTTGCCATATTTGAAGTTGATCCCCGATTGTCCAAAGATAGCATTCCTGTGATGGTTCATGATGCGACTTTAGATCGGACCACTACGGGAACTGGAAAAGTCGCTGATTTCACGTGGAAAGAGCTTAAAAAATTAAAGCTTAAAGATAAACAAGGTGAAGCCACCAGATACCGTATTAATACCTTGGATGAGATGATTAAATGGGCAAAGGGCAAAACCATATTAAATCTGGATAAGAAAGATTTACCGATGGAAATGACCGCCGAGATAATCAAGAAGCATAATGCATACGCTTGGGTATGGGTAACCGTTCATAATGTAGAACAAGCAAAGTTCTATTTAGAGAAGAATCCTAAGCAATATATGTCGATGCATATTAGGACTCAAGAAGATTTAGAAAAATTTGTACAGTCTGGATTGCCGTTCAATCGTATGATTGTGTATATAGGCCCTGATATAAAATCAACTAATCAAGCTATGTATAAATTTTTTCACGAGAAGGGCGTTATGTGTATGATTTCGTCGGCACCTACTTTTGATAAATTACCAACAGTTGCGGAACGTGCAGAAAAATTTAGAGCCGTATTTGCCGATGGAGCCTCTATTTTGGAGTCAGACTTACCAATCGAAGTTAGTAAAGCCATCCAATAGGAAGCTTACATCGAATTTATGAATTAAAAATGCCCTCTTGAAGGGCATTTTTAATTTTATTATACCCTATGCTAATCTGTAAATTTCATTATATTCGATGTTAAATTATTAACCCTAATGAAACTGTTTTTAACCCTCTTTTTGGGCTTCTTATCGTTGTTTTTAACAGGAGTGGAAGCTGCACAACCCAATCTTTCCAGCGCACCAACTCCAACTTGGATTCGTCAACCAACTAGACTTCCTGCTAAGGTTGATCTCGATGATATTTCATTGGGATATTACTTTGAACTTATTGATTATCAAGTCAACCTCAGTGAGAAATCAATTTACAACAAATCCGTTAAAGTCATTTTTGAAGACTCAGGCATTGAGAATACGGGGCAAGTATCCATTAATTTTGATCCCAGCTATCAAAAGCTTGTTATACACGAGATAAAAGTAATTCGTGAAGGCAAAGAGCTTAATAAGCTTGATATTTCGAAGTTTCGTTTGTTAGCCAACGAGTCTGAATTATCAAGATTCATATACAATGGTAATCATACCGCTTATCTCGTTATTGATGATTTAAGAAAAGATGATAAGCTCGTCATTGCTTACTCAACCATTGGATTTAACCCTGTCTTTGAAAACAAATTTGCGGACTCCTACACCTTAGAGTCTTATGAACCCGTTGGGTTAGTACACGTAAATTATTTAATTCCAAACAGCCGAAAGATAAAGTTTAAAACCTTCAATAAGGCTCCGGCAGTAAAAACGATTAAAGTGGGAGAATCTACTGGCTATTACTGGGAGCATGCATCAAAGAAGACGGTATCATACAGTAATTT
>JBEBRI010000072.1:0-18623 GCA_040394915.1 Sphingobacterium sp. | reverse complement strand
ATGCGTATAAAGAAAAAGCGGAAGCGGGAATCGAAAACATTACAATAAACCATATAGGCGCGAAAAGTGATCACAACAATATTCGATTGCTTACCACAAGCCCCAATATTCATAATATAGCAATCTCAAACGTTAATGGGAATGCGCATATCAATGTGGTTTTAATACATACGGGTTACGGTAAGGGGTTTCAACTAGGTAATTTCAAAAATATCCGGATTGAAGGAGTTCGTAATGCAAGTGACAGCAAGACTTTAAATGCTGAGGCTCCGATTCTTGTAGGGCAAATTAAAAATATCCAAGGAGAAGTGTTTATTAATCCAGAATCCAAAGAGATTGAATTCTCAAAATAGCATCGACTGATTTTAAAGGAATTGTGCTAAAAAAGGTTCAGAATCATAAATTCTGAACCTTTTTTTAGGATCTTATCTGCATCGAGTTAAAGACGGGCCTATATTTTTTGATAAATTGAGAGGGAGTCATCGAATAATTATCTTTAAACTTTTCTCGAAAGTATTTAATATCTAGAATTCCGACCTGATAGGCGATTTCATGTATTGTTAAGTCTGTACTGAACATCAGTTCGCCGGCTCGCTTTAATCGAACCGATCGGATAAACGCACTAATGCTAAGCCCGGTTAACGCTCGAATCTTTTTGAATAAGTTGGAGTAGCTCATATGGCAATCTTCTGCCAATTTAGTCGCATTAAACCCTTGATTACTGAAGTTTCGCTCGATACATTGAATGCACGTTTCTAAAAACTGACGATCTGTTTCCGAACCACCGATCACTAAACTACCCCAAGAAACGTCCTCTAGAAAATGCTGTTCCATATTTAATCTATTCGCAAATATGGACTGTACTTTAAGTAGGAGGTAAGCCTGATCGAAGGGTTTGCTGATAAATTCTTCCGCGCCCAATGCAATAGACTCCAATTGATCTTTGGGCGCGACGGAGCTACTGATAATTATTATCGGCAAATGCATAAAACGAGCGTCCTTTTTAAGCTGCCGACAAAATGTTAGCCCACTTTTGTCAACAAAGAGTTCTGTAATAATGATGTGTGGCTGTACCATTTCGACCAGTTCCCAAGCCTCATGGATCGTTTTACAGGAGGATACATCGTAGTCGGCATTGAAAATAGATACTAGGAAGCTTCGCATTTCCGGATCATTCTCAAGAATTAAAATCTTTTTCTTTCCTCCAAGTTGTAGCGGTTTGACAATGCTTTGAAGAGGCTCTTCTTGAACATGATATTTCACTTCGTCGGACAGCGCCTGCAAGTTCCCACTCAAGCTACTCGCATCTGTATTCACTCCTGCTTTTTGGAATATTATGGTGATCTTATTTCCATCTTCATTGCTTTCAAGTAATACACTTCCGCTGTGCTCTTGTATCATCTGTAATACCATTAACAACTCGAGACGGAACGGTTTATCAGCGGCTTTTGCATGCTCGTAAAAACTGTATAAATCTTCGTGCGAATAATCGCTGAAAAGCGGTTTACCCGAATCACAGATGCTCAACTGAACCGATTGCGACAATTCGTTTACTAAGATGCCCACTTTTCCAGCGTTAGCAACATGCTCTATAGCGTTCAACATTAGATTATAAAGGATTAGTTCAACCTGTTGTGCATTCGCTAGAATCATTAATTCTTTGGCTTGATAATGAATGGAGAAGTCGATATTTTTTAACAAAGCCAAATTTTTAAAGGTTTCAAACTCATTAATTAATAAACCCATCAGGTCTATATTTTGAAGTTTGCTCATGCTAACTGGCTTATTTCTACCCTGCATGTATTCAAATTGCTCAGTTAGGAGGATTAGCTTATTCGTATTACGTTGTGCCAGCAGCAGATGGCTATTCTGCTGTAATTCCTTATCTTTCATTAACTCATTAATCGGATTAATAATTAAGGTAATTGGTGCGCGTAAATCTTGAAGAATCTGAGCAAAAAACGAGAGTTTCTTCTCTCCAAATTCTTTCTCCATTTGCCTTTGCAATTTGGTAATACTCGCTTCTTCCTTCAATTTCTTTTTTTGCTGGTTTATTCGGCGATAGAGGATGGCCAGCATGAGGATAACAAGGAGGAAGATGGATATACTAAGTGGTTGAAAATACCAGGGCTGAAGAATTTCAATTTGAAGGACTTCAAGGTCGGGGCTACTTTGTTTGGATCCAATTCCACGAATATGAAGTTGATAACTGCCTGGAGGAAGATTTGTAAACTGTAGAGTCTGCGTGTTGTCTAAGGCTTTCCAATGCGAATCGAGGCCGACTAGTTTTGCTTCATATGTGACATCCCCTACATTAGCGAAGTTGAAACTCGCATAATCAATTTCTATTGAACGTTTATGATACGGAAGTACGATCTTTTGAATTTGTCCTTGCTCCATATGTTGGACAAAGGGCCAGTTTTCTTTTGAACTTATTTCCTCTCCGTTTATTTTGATGTTTGAGATGCCTACATGGAAAGGGATTTCGGGTAATTTTATGGTGTGAGGAGTGAATATATTAAAGCCTTCGGAGCCGCCAAATACGAAGTGATTGTCCGCTAGTTTGAGCGCAGAAAGGTACGTAAAGCGGTTGTCTTGTAGCCCATCTTTTTTGAAGAACGCCGTTGCAAGTCTCGTTTGTTTGTTAAATCGATAAAGGCCGTTGAAAGTACTACACCAAAGATTACCTTCATTATCGGCTAAGATATTTAGAATATTTTCGTTTGAGAAACCTGCACGTGCATTATAATGCTTATACCGTGCCGTTTCTGTATCGAATGCTAGAAGCCCAGAACCTTCAGTTCCCACCCAAAGGGTTTTACCTTCCAGGTGTAATGCTCGAATGCGAACGGCAAATTGATACTGGTGGATCGTCCGATCAGCAAGGTTGAGTTTGATGAGGTAATCGTCCGACCCCATCCATAAATTTCCTTTGTCGTCCTCCGCGAAGCACAATATATTTTTAAGTTTTTTCGAATAAGAGATAAATTGCTGCTGAGACTCATCCCAAAGAAACAGTCCCTGCTCGCCGTAACTGCTCGCCCAAATATTTTTGCGACGATCCATATATAGCCGCCAAATATTTTGAGGCTTAGCAATAGGGAGCTCGTTCTCGAAGCGAACTGGTTGAGCAACGCTGTGCTGACTATCAATCCGATGTACCCCGCCAGACCATGCGGCAACCCAAATTCTACCTTTTGAATCCTTCAATAACGATGTCAAATGATTACTGCGGAGACCTTTAATTTTTAGCGGCGCAATCTCCTCGCTTTTTCTATTAAAACGAAATAATCCCTGCCCGTCTGTACCAAACCAAAGTTCATCTGCCGATATTTCGCAAAATGAACTGAGATAAGGAGCATTAATTTTCGCCCATTTATTGCGAGGCACGATGATTGGCTGAAATAAACGCTTCTCACCTTTCAATAAGTTTATACCTCCTCGGACGGTACCAAGCCAATAATTGCTGTTTCGATCTAAATAAACCTGCGTAAAGGAATTGCTGCTTAGTTGTAATGCAACAGCAGGATTTATCGTTTCTAAGTTTTGGAAATCTAAATTTTCACCTTGACGAACCCACAGTCCTCCACCATCACTGCTTGCCCAGAGTTCATGTCTATTCAAGCGATCGATACGGATGATTTCTTTACCAATCTTCTGTCGATTAATTGTACGATAATCTGCGGAGAGTGTAATTATTTCCTGATCGGTTCCTAAAATCAATCGATCCTGCGAATCTAGGGCGATCGATTTCGCATTAGGGTATGCTGTATTCAGCAATAGAAGACGTTCGGTTTTGTTGTCATATGTGGCAATACCCAACCCTGAAATTAAAATCCACGTTTGCTGGTTTGGACTCACAAAAATGTCCGCAACCGGATATTGGTAGCTTATTTTTCCTTGTTGAATTAACGGGATTTGTTCGATTTTACTCGACTGATCTGTATAGCGGAGTAGGCCTTGATGACTTGTTCCAATAAGAATGTCTTTACCGCTTTTCTTGAGAATGGCTTCATCATTTAGCGCGGATTTGATCGCCGGATCCGAGTCCCTGTTATAGAGATGGCTATACATTTTTCTGAGCGGATCATAGCGGATAACACCAGCCGACGTACTGATTATCATTTGAAGATTCGCACTCTGTATGATATCCTTAATTCGATTGCTCGGGAGTGAGATTTCCGCTTCGGGTTGCCGGCGAATGATAAGGTTACGAGTTCCATCGAACCTGTTTAATCCATCCGTGGTGCCAATCCATACGAAGCCCTCTTTTGATTGATAGATGCAATGAATATCATTATTCGATAGGCCTTGTTCAACGCCATAATAATCAAGCGTCGAATTCGTGCCCCCCTGTGCATTCAGTTTTATTGGGACACAGATTAACAGCACATAACAAAGCCAACGGAACGTGTATAAATTCAACTGCGTTATTTTTGAGAGAATTAAAAATAGGGATTATGTTAGACATATTTAACATCAAATGTATATTTCACCCCTAAATATTATCAATTTCCCCCCTTTTTCTCGTCTGTTTATCAAGTAGCTTAGCTTTAATAAATCACCATAAAACGAGGGAAGAAGACATTTTTACGCTTTTTATTACAACAAATGCGATATAGGCTGTTGGGTTTAAACGAGGTGTTTCGCTTTTCGAGTTTTGTAAAGAAAATAAACAATTTTAGTTAACTATTTATGATGAACAAACATGTTAAATTCTCCGGGGGGAGAGTTTCTATTTGGATCTGCCTGCTATTTTTATTGGTGCAGTTTCAGGTTTTCGCTCAGCAAAAAATTTCGGGGAAGGTAACTTCGCAGGGGGGCAATCTACAAGGGGTTGTCGTTAAAGTAAAGGGGGCCCAAGCTGCTGCCCAAACCGATAATGAGGGAAATTTTACAATTGAGGCATCCGCTGGAGCAACGCTTACATTTTCCTATGTAGGGTATCAAACAAGAGAGCTTGCGTTGAGTCCATCACAGTCGACCGTTCGAATTGAACTGAATGCTGATGAGGCGGTGATTGATGAAGTGGTGGTCGTTGGTTACGGGACACAGAAAGCGAAAGATTTAACCGGTGCAATTGCGACACTAAAATCCGAGAATTTTAAAGATCAGCCGATACTTCAAGCCGCTTCTGCACTTCAAGGTCGTGTCGCAGGGGTTTCTGTTTCTCAGAATTCTGGCGCACCAGGTGGTGAAGCAAAGATTAGAATTCGAGGTTCTAACTCCATCAGTGGAAGTAACGATCCACTTTATATTGTCGATGGAGTTGCCATGATTTCTTTTAGTTTACAAGCCTTAAACCCGAATGATATCGAAACGATGGACGTATTGAAGGATGCGTCGGCAACTGCGGTTTACGGTTCGAGAGGGGCAAATGGTGTGGTCATTATCACCACTAAAAAAGGTAAAAGCGGAGCAACAAAAGTTGCTTATGATGGGTTCGTCAATTTCAATGCCGCCCCAAAGCGATATGATTTGTTGAGCCCAGCCGAATATGCAAATATGGCTAATCTATTCGCCGGCAAGACCGTTTTTCCGGATGCTAATAATTATCAGGGTCCATCTACGGATTGGCAAAGTGAATTGTTTAAAAAATCAAGTACACAAAATCACCAAGTTTCTTTAAGTGGAGGAGGAGAGAAAGCTAGATTCTTTGTTTCCGGATTTTTGATGGACCAAAATGGAACACTGGTCAACACTGGTCAGAAACGCTTCGGACTTCGTTCGAACACGGATATAACGGTTAACGACCGAGTTACTGTTGGAATCAATCTATTTGGACAGCGTACAGAGAACCACAACAATGCACAATTGTTTGCTAAAGGAAATCCCATTATGGCATCTGTTGTCTGGGCGCCTACCGAAAGTATTTGGGAAGATGAGGCCAACGGACTTTATAACCGCACAGGTATCTCGCCTATTTGGGTAAATCCTTATTTAACGGCAATGGAGACGAATGAAGATAATTTCGGCAATGCCGCGAATTTAAACGGGAATGTCAAGTATAGAATTACAGATTGGTTGACGTTTACCTCCAACGTAGGATTAGATATGAATCTTTCTAAAGCAGCAAGTTTGGGTAATGATTGGGTTTCACCAGGAAATATGCGTTCTTCGCAATCTTATTCAGAGACCTATGCTTTCCAAAATAGTAATATTTTAACCTTCAATAAGCGCTTTAACGATGCGCATGAACTCACTGTTACAGCCGTGGAGGAAAGTACGGTTAGCACATCGAATAATTTCTTGGCGGCAGGTTCTGGATTGACATCGTTGTCAAATGGTTATTATAACCTTGCTTTAAATACCTCGCAAAGTATCAATTCAGGCTATTCAAAATGGTCCTTACTATCGTTTATGGGGCGTGCGAATTATAGCTATAAGGGAAAATACTTAGCGACCGTTTCATTTCGTCGGGATGGATCCTCTAAGTTTCAGCCGAATAACAGATGGAGTAACTTCCCATCATTTAGTTTGGGTTGGAATCTTACAGAAGAACAATTTATCAGAGATTTAAACGTATTTTCAAGCCTTAAACTTCGTGGTGGTTGGGGTAAAACCGGTAATCAAGCCATTGGTCCATACCAAACCTTAGGTTTAATGAGCCCCTTAAACTACGCTTATGGAACAACGGGTTCGTACTTAGGCTATTCGATTGGGAATCCAGCAGCAACAGATTTGCGATGGGAGACAACTGAACAAACAGATATTGGATTAGATGTTGGATTATTTAATAACCGCCTAAATATTACGGCTGATTATTACAATAAAAACACGGTCGATTTATTGTTACCAACGCAGATATTGCGATACCTGGGCGGTGGTGAGCTGTTGAGTAATGTAGGGGATATTAATAACCGCGGTTTTGACTTAGGTATCAGCGCGACTCCTATTGATAAAGAGAATTTCCGTTGGGAAACATCACTAAATGCTGGCTTCAACAAAAATAAAGTCGTTAGCCTTCGCGACGGTGAAGACATGTTTAAGTTACCACGCTTAGGTGGTGGATTAATCAATGCGGATTTCCAAGTGGTTAAGAAAGGGGAATCGTTGGGTGCTTTCTATTTAATTCCTTGGGAGGGCGTTCATCAAGTAGATGATCCGTCAACCGGGCGTAAAGCGGGCGACTATAAATACAAAGATGTGGACGGTAATGGTAGTATTGGATATGAAGATATGGTCATCGCTGGTAATGCTACGCCAACATTACAATGGGGCTTCAATAACCATTTAACATATAAAAACTTCGATTTAAACATCTTTATTCAGGGAGCGGGTGGTCATCAGATATTTAACGCTACCTATGCTGCCGCATCAATCGTTTCTTCGGACGTGCTTTATCCCACTTTGGCTGAGGTAAGCAACTATTGGACGCCAGAAAATCCTAGTAATGAATGGGCATCTCCAGGGAGCACGGCCAAAGCATTTGTTGAATCGACGCAATTCCTTCAAGATGCTGATTTTGCTCGTTTGAAGAACTTAAGCTTAACGTATAAGCTTCCTCAAACATTCATGAAGTTTGCAGCGGCTAGCGTAAGCTTAAGTGCGCAAAATCTATTCACAATCACAAAATATAAAGGATTAGATCCGGAAGCATCAACAACATCTGCGAGTTCAGATACCAATGTTGGTATTGATCTTGGCGCTTATCCCTCACCGAAAACATATTCGGTTCGTTTAAACTTAACTTTCTAAACTGACTCATGAAAAAAAACATCATATTCGCATTGCTATCTACGAGTATCATATTTGCTTCTTGTAGTGATTTTTTAACCGAAGATCCCAAAGGAAGTATTACACCCGTAACCTTTTATAATTCAGCAGAAGATTTGAATTCAGCGATGGTCGGTATTGCACTTACTTATAACCTTGCTTGGAATCAAACGGGAGGTATGGCTATTACGTTCGGTTCGGATGACATAACCACACATGCGGGCGGAAATAAAAAAGGATTTTCTGATTTTGATACCTTTCAAGCGACAAGTTCAAATGACCGTATGGCCATTTGGTGGAATTATTTTTATAAGACGATCAAATCGGCGAACTCGTTAATTTCAAATTATAGTAAAGCGACGCAGGCAACAGAAGAACAACGTAATAATGCGGCGGGCGTCGCTTACTTTTATCGTGCGCTAAACTATTTCTTTCTGACTCGTGCGTGGGGAGATATACCGATGCCACTGGAGTTCAGTTTAGAAGAGAAAGAGGATTCAACGCCGGCTGAGGTATATGCCCAAGTGATTGAAGATTTAAAGAAGGCAGAATCCATGCTTCCAGATCGATGGACAGCTCCTCGTCGTCAACAAAATGTAGATATTATGCCGACCAAAGGGTCTGCAAAGGCACTTTTAGCCAATGTTTATTTAACATCTGCTGGATGGCCGTTGAAAATTACAGCTAATTACGCGTTAGCGGCTCAGAAAGCAAAGGAAGTTATTGATCAAAGAGCGACTTGGGGATACGATTTGATGCCATCTTTCGCTGATTTATGGGATAAGGATTTTCAGTTTAATAAAGAAGCTGTGTTTGGCGTGTATTTTAATAAAAATACCCCTACGATTTGGACATATGGGGACAACTGGGGTAACGGAAGTCAATTAGGACCTCCAAACTTTGCTCCCGGAGAAGAGGGCGGATGGGATGAAGCCTTTGGCGAGATTGATTTCTACAATCGATTCCCCGCTGGACCAAGGAAAGATGCAACTTATCAAAAAGAGTATTTTTTAGGCAATGATCCCAACAAGGTGGTTGACTATAAGGGTTTAACGCATAAACACCCCTATTTCATGAAGTATAGAGATGATGCTTCCTACGATCCAACGACGCATAGAATGAACGACTGGTGGGGCAATGCGACAGTTTATATCATCCGTTATTCCGAAGTATTATTGACCTATGCGGAAGCGAAAGCGATGTCCTCTGGGGTTGATGCTTCGGCTTATGATGCGGTAAATCTGGTTCGTAAAAGAGCGGGGCTTCCAAATTTAACAGCAGGTTTATCGGCCGCAGAATTTCAAGCAGCCGTCATTGACGAACGAGGATGGGAATTTGCGGGATTTGAACCTGCCGCGCGCTGGTATGATCTAATTCGTACAGAAACAGTAGCGAAGGTTGCTAAAGCCCGTACGAGTGAGGAATTACCGTTGGTTGGGCAGCCTAATGATGTGAGTCATACGTTCTATTGGGCACCGAAGCCGATCAACCGATAAATTTATCGAGCCCATAATTTTAATAGTTATATTTTTTTAGTGCTCAGGGGTTTTCCTTGGGCACTTTTTGCAGCATAAAAAAGCAGCTTCCTAGGGTGTTTAATCCCCAGGAAGCTGCCCGTTTAAGTTGACCTCTTGTTATCGAACAGTTAATTCAACATAGACAGGATAGTGGTCTGAAATAATATCAGTTTTCGCATTTTTAAGGATGATGCTTTTGGTTAACATGCTTTTAGCGGCTTGATTAACCCATAAAAAATCAATGCGTTTACCTATTCCAGCGTTTGACGCTTTGATTTTTGCTTCACCAGTCTTGTAGGTAGGTACGGAACTTTCAAATGTTTTGTTCAATACTTTATAGGAGTCGTAAAAGCCAGCATTTTCCAACTTCCCTAAGACGGAATAGTCGATCTTACCCTGATTTAAATTGCGAACAATCTCACGCTTCAACTCCTGCTCTTTCATCGATGCGAGTACTTTATCGTCATAGTGCTGACTATCCGATTGTGAAAGGGAGTTAAAATCGCCCATAATTAGAATCGGTTCTTTCGGATTCAACTCTTTGGTCTGGGCAATGATATTCTCCACTTCTTCCAAACGCTTTTTATAGCTAAATGGCGAAAAGTGAATCACGAAAATATGCAAGCCCTCCACCTTTGCATAGATGTAGGAATGCCACATGTTTTCAGTTACTTTTTGAAATTTGGTCATGGGCTTTTTTGTCGTTAAAGCGGTAGGAAAACCATCTTCTCTAGACTGTAAAGCATAGGGATGACCGTATCTCTGCGCGAGCTCTTCCAAGGTCTTTTGTTTCCATCCATTCATCTCTTGTGTGGCCACGATATCAGGATCGAGTTCTTTGACCAGTTCTACATAGCGATCGATATTGGTAGCAGAGTCTTTCTGCAGACCATAAAGCACATTGTATGATAGAATTTTAATTTTCTTTTGTGCGATTGCATGTGTGGATATGCATACAATAGCTAAGATGGATAAATATTTAAATATATTTTTCATGATATAGCGTTTAAGTTCCAGAGGTTGCCCAACCCGTGTTTTGTTTCAAGTTTGGATTTAGTTCCAGCTCTTGTGTTGGAATTGGATATAAATAGTCTTTTGGCTCCGTCCATTTTTTGACAATGTCTGGAAGGTTTACAATGCGGCCCCCTTTATTTCCATTTTCCAATACAAGCTCTCCAAGCTTTTGATACTGTACGCCTGGCTTCCTGGTCGGTGCTGTACCCTCATAGATGACCAAATCGATCGTTCCATTCTTATCTAAGTCGTATTCGCCAGCACCCGGAAAATACATACCATAGAATTTCTGTGCTAATCGGGCACCTTCTTTCCAACGCATTAAATCATGATAGCGTTGTCCTTCCTTAACTAGCTCAATTCTTCGTTCACGACGAATCTCTAATATTGCGCCAGTGAAACTGTTTTTAGTAACGTTCGGATACTCGGCAAGGAGGTATGGATCCGGGTTCGCATTGGCGGATTGCAAGTTCATGTTTGGCATACCAACACGATCGCGAATAAGCTTAATGCTTTTGTCGATATCAGCTTGCGTCAATGTTCCTAATTCCGCTTTTGCCTCCGCAAAGTTTAACAGTACTTCGGCGAAACGGAGGATAGGCATATCATTTGTCGATTGGCCAGCATCGAATGCTGGGGCTAAGATGTACTTGATATATTGATAGCCAGTGACTGAGGTGGCAAAGTCGGGAACGGCAATGTTATTGCTTCCGATTCTTTTGTATCCGGGGGTTCTAATGGTTTGAGCTAAACGAGGATCTCTATTTTGCGTCTCTTCATAGAATTGCATGGTTTGGTAGCCTGGGATATCGGTAAAGCGTGATCCGTCTTTCATCAAATAGCTATTCACCAGTGATTTCTGCATACCAGGTCTTCCATAAGATGCAGACAGGATGTAAAAGTTAGCGGAATGCACAAAAGGAACGGACGCATCATATTGGCGTGCTAAGATCATCTCCGTTGGAATCGCGTCCTCGGCGATAAATAATTCGTGGTAGGCTTTATCAGTCGAGCTTTTATAAATTGAATAGGGGCCGGTGTTCATTAGTTCTTCAGCAGCGGCAGCTGATTCTCTAAGCGGTTCTTCCCAATCATTCAGTGCATGATATTTACGAAAAGTACCTTCAAATAAGCACATTCTCGCTTTAAAAGCTAAAGCTGTCCATTTGGTGATTAATTGCGTACTTTTTTCCGTTTGGCAGTTTGCGATGGCAAAGTCGATGTCTTCAAGCATTTTAGCAAATACGACTTTTCTAGAGTCTCTTGCCTTCAGCAGGCCTTCATCGTCTAATTCTAGAACGGTATCATACCAAGGCACATCACCGAATCGGGTGATCTTATCGAAATAGAAATATGCTCGGAAGAATCTGGCAACACCTTCGTATTTAAGGCGAGCAGCTTCGTCGGTACATTTATGTGAATTTTCTAAGAAAAAGTTAATCTGTCTCAATTCGTTCCAATCCCATCCGGCACCAGATGAAGGCGTTTCGCGCGTTCCTTGAATTTCTGCAGCAAGCGTATTGCGAGCTTCATCATCCGCTTGTGTTGGGTTATTGTAGTGTATTTCTAAGGCATCAGGCAACTCTGAGTAGAATGCATTTGTGTAGTTCTGAAGCTCTGCTGCGGTTAAAAAATAGTTTTCTGGAGCCAATTCAGATAAAGGATATCGCTCTAGGTAATCGTCATTACAAGCCGCTAATAATCCGAAGAGCGTTATAAACGGTAATATTTTTTTAGTTTTCATACTGATCAAATCATTAATGGTTAAAAGGATAATTGTGCCCCGAATGATACTACTCTACCCATCGGATAGCTTCTTCCTGTATTATCTGTCATCACCTGTTCTGGATCAATGTAGTCTGATTTCAATTTAGTCCATGTCACCAAGTTCTCGCCACTCATAAATAATCGGAACTTATTCACATGAATTCTGTTCGTCAAACTTGTAGGAAAAGTATAACCTACTGTTAGATTTCTAATTTTTAAGTAAGCTAAATCTTGTAGGTACATATCATTGTTAACCGAGAGTTCCGAGTTTTGTGCTGTATATCCGCGTAGAAACGGGAAGTATGCATTTGGATTCTCTGGGGACCATATTTTGTCCGGGAAATCACTTGGTATAAATGAGTCGTAAGGTCTCGCGTATACAGACCAGAAGGCTTGTGCTTCTAGATTTGGATACCAGTTTCTACGTCCAATTCCCTGAAGGAAAATGGACGCGTCAATTCCATTCCAATTCGCACTGAACGTCAGTCCGTAAGAATAGCGCGGTTGGCTATTTCCAATAATTTCACGATCTCCCGGATCTTCTAGCGTACTTTTACCTGCGTTAATAATTCCATCGCCATTCAGGTCTAAGATCTTGATATCCCCAGCCTGCAGCATACGAAGATCTTCAGTTGGTGCTTGAACGCGTCTTCGGTTAATTTGATCTTGGTTTACCGTTTTTGAATATGCTTGTGCCTCTTCGGTTGTTTTAAAGAATCCATCGTAGCGATAGCCCCAAATTTCGCCTAACTGTTGGCCCACGTAATAAGTGTTCAATAAACCGGCAGGGTTGCTAAACTTTGTGATTTCGGAAGTATAGTCAGATAAGATTGCACGTACGGAATAGTTAAATGGTTTACTCGCCAAATTCAACTGATCGCGCCATGTTAAAGATAGATCAAATCCCTTTGTCCTTAAATCGGCAGCATTAACTTTTGGTTCGCTAGCTCCAAAAACATCTGGAAGCGTCTCGCCAACACTTAGCATACCAATGGTGTTTCTAACATAATAATCAGACTCTACATTCAGGCGATTATTCAATAAAGAGAAATCTAAGCCGACGTTACTTGTTGTGATTTTTTCCCAAGTTAGCGATCGAGCAACTGGAGCGGGATTGTAAGTGACATTGAGTTTCTGTCCATCGACTAGGTAATTGATTTGGCCCGTACCCATAGAAGCGATGTAAGCATAGGTATCAACTTCTTGGTTACCCAGTGATCCGTATGAATAACGAAGCTTCAAATTATTGATGCTACTTTTGACAGGTTCAAAGAACTTCTCTTCGCTAATTCTCCAACCTGCAGAAAATGAAGGAAAGAAGCCAAAGCGGCTTGATTTAGGAAAACGAGAGGTCCCGTCATATCGACCGCTGGTTTCAAATAAGTATTTTCCTTTGTAATCATAGTTTAGGCGATAGAATCCACCTCGAACGGCCCATTCATCCGCTCCTCCGTTGAATTGTTTCTCCCCAATCACAAGATCCAGATCGTTTAAGTTCTCCGATAATAAATCTTGACCAACTCCACCAACGCGTTTGTAAATTCTATCTTCCTGATTAAAACCTGCCATGGCAACGATATTATGGTCTCCAAAGCTTTTTTGATAGTTAGCAAAAATGTTAATGAAATGCCATGAGTATTTCGTCATGCGCTCGGTAAGCTTATCTTGGTTTAAAGCACCTAGTGATGATAGTTCCATCACACCGGGATATTTAGAATAATATTGTCTGGTTTGGCGATAGCTGTATTCACCTCGGTATTCTCGGTAAGAGTAGTTTCCCGTCAAGGTTAGTCCTTTTCCAAAATTGACAATAGCTTCTGTTTTATTTGTAAATTCAGTGCCATTGTCGTAGCCTCTCATGGTTCCGCTTTCTAGGGCATTATGAAGACCGTAACCTATTGGATAACTATTAATTCCTGAATATCCTGTTAAAGTCCCGTCAGGGTTTCTAGGAACATACATTGCGTGATAATGATAAGTGGGGCTATTACTTACATTGTTCGCTACCTGACTGAAATTGTTTTCTAAACCATTCCAATCATAAGATGATTTAAAGAAGTGTGTTCCGTTACTTACGGTTAACCATGGTCTAATTTCTGTCGATATATTCGCTCTTAAATTATATCGTTTGAATTTATCAGGTTGAATATTGAAGATACCCTGCTCATTTGATAGGGCTCCAGAAAGCGCATAGCTCGTTTTTCCGGACATTCCACTTAAGCTGAGGTTATGGTCAGATTTAGGGCGATTATTGTCGTACAAGTAATTAAACCAGTCGAAATTGGCATAATATCGATAGATATCATTTCCGCTAGCATCTTTTTTAGTCACTACCCATGGTCTTGACGGGTCTTCTGTTTTATCATTGACACGTGCTAATAGCTCTTCATAATCTTCATCTGTATATCGGGTTGTTCGATAACCTAAAGCATTATACATGGCATCATCATTGATCTTAGCATTCCAGTATCCTGTGGTAATAAAGTCTGTATTGGTTGAATGCGTTGTAAAGCCGTAGTTTGTCGAGTAGTCGATTGCTGCTTTTCCGTCAACCTTTCCTTTTTTGGTAGTCACTAATATGACCCCGAAGGCTCCTCTTGCACCGTATACAGCCGCAGCAGATGCATCTTTTAATACGGTTACAGATTCTACATCGTTCACATTGACACGATCCAAGGTTCCGAGTATACCATCGATTAAGATCAGCGGATCACCTCCATTGATCGAAGTATTCCCCCGGATGTTAACTGAACCACTAGTTCCAGGTTTACCTGATCCGAAGACGATATTTAAGTTTGGTACATTACCCTGTAACGCTTGTGTAAGCTGAGTAACCGGTCTATCTTCAAATTCTTCTCCAGAAATCTGACTTACGGCTCCGGTAAGATTCACCTTTTTTTGTTCTCCATAGCCGACAACAACAACTTCATCGACTTCTGTAAGCGTTGGACGTAGCGTAATTTGAAGGCTACTTTTGTTTGCCGCGGAGACTTCTTGCTTTTCGTACCCTATGTTGCTGATGATTAGAATTGCATCCGGTTTAGAAACCGTAATTTGAAAATTCCCCTGACTGTCACTCATGGTGCTCGCTGTACCCCCTTTTTCAGTAATCGAAACATTAGAAAGGGATTCTCCTTCTGTGTTTTTTACCGTTCCCGTAATTTGGGTCTGTTGGACAAGCTTTACAGCTGAGGAGGAGGCATTTTCTAAACGTACTGCGTTTGCCTTACGTTTGAGAATTACGTTCTTGTCTACAATATTGTAATCGATCGCATAATCTTCCAAAATGCTTTCTAAGGCTTTCTCGAAAGGCTTTTTGTTAAAATCGACCGTGATAACTCGGTTAGATGGAAAGAAAGAGCTGTCATAAAAGATGTTGTACCCGCTCTGTTTCTGCATGTCTTTTAGAACGTTTGTAACCTTAGCGTTCTTTTTCTTTAGTGTAATAGTTTGGCCGAAGGTGAATGCATTGGCTTGAAACACGCTGGCAAACATAAGGGCAAGGGCTAATTTCATCGATAGATAATTAGGTTTTCGATGCACAATATCCCCTAGTGAGGAGATAATTTTGTTTTTTTTATACATTTGTAAATCGGTTGATTAGTTAATATTTAGCGTACTATCAGTCGAACTATTTATCAAATTACCAGGGGCGGTCCTAAACGCTCCTGTTTTTTGACAAATGTGAAAAAGTAAGTTTAGCTCATCACAATTATCCTCCTTTCTTGAATTTTAAATTTCACAGTCCCCGTAAGTTCAATTGCTTTTAAAACTTTTTCTATGTTTTCATACTTAGAGATGGTTCCTGAAAAGCGAATGTTAGAGACGTTACCACGATAATCGATCTCTACGTCATACCATCTCGCTAAATCAGACATCACCGTATTTAATGTGGCGTTTTCGAATGCAAAAGTTCCGTTCTTCCAAGCGATCGTATAAAAAGGGTCGATTTCTTTGATATCCAACAGATCCTTTTTGGCTACATAGCGCGCTTGTTGATTGGGTGAGAGTAAGCTATGTCTCTCGTTTGGATAGTTTAACTGTACTTTACCTTCTACGAGCGTCGTTTCAATTGCTTCATGATAACAGTTGATGTTAAATGAGGTGCCGAGAACGGTTAGCGTTTGTTCTCTTGTCTTGACGATAAAAGGAATCGTCTGATTCCCTTGGATCATACGTTTTACTTCAAAATAGGCCTCGCCGTCCAGTTCAATTTCTCTCTTGTTTTTAGCAAACTTTAACGGATAACGTATTCTGGAAGATGCATTGACAAATATTCGACTGCCGTCGGGCAGGTTAAGATTATATTCACCGCCTTTCGGAGTGACGATGGTATTATATAAACCTTCAGAAACTGAGTTATCGAGCGAGTATTTTAATTCTCCTTGGGCGTTTTTATGAATTTTATAACCAGCAAGCTGTAGCGTCGTATCAGTTGCTAAACTAGCCAAGTCGACTTCTTCACCATTTTCTAAGACAAGTCTTGCCTTTGCTCCACCAGGAAGAATCGGCATCATTTGATTGGTCGTCGTCGCGAGTTGTTGCGACTCTATGCAATTTTGTTTTTTCACAAAATAGAAAACTATTAAGGCTAATGCTGCTACAGAAGCGACTAATAGGACAACCTGATTTCTGATTAGTTTCGGTTCACGCTTTCTTAAATAGATCTCCTGAGAAATATTGCGATAAAGATTTTCTGAGTCGATGCCAATCTCTATATTTTCTTGTTCCAGGTAGAGCTCTTCTGCAACTTCTTCAAATAGGGCCATATAGTGATCCTCTTGCGTGAAATCTTGCAGCAACCGTAGCTCAGCAGCACTTATTTGATTCTGCTGATATTTTTTAATGAGATATTTAAGCTGTTCCTTTTCCAATCCTAATTTCTTTTAACCCTATAAAGGCGTACGGAAAAGAATAGGACTAGTCTAAAAGAAAAAAAAGTAGAATACAAGGAAGTAGAATTTCTCAATACTACTTTTTATCTTTTTTGAAGCGCTGATTAGCTGGTTTTTAATCGTGTTTCTGGAGCTTCCAGTCATGGATGATATTTCATCGTAAGAATAGCCTTGAATTTTGCTTAATCTATAGATTTCGCTTTGTTTCTGCGGAAGTTGATCAATCAACTTATTGAGGATACCTTTTAAATCACGGGATTGTATTTCTTGTTCAGTCTTATCACAGGGAATTTCAAAGTCGTTAGCTTGATCAAATGCTGCGTGAAGTCGTTGTACCTTATCTCTAAAGGTGCGAGCTAGCAGTCTTTTTGTCGTGACAAAGATATAGGGATATAACTCGGAGGGGCCAACAATACGAGATTTGTATTTAAAGAGTTGGATGAACGCTGTATGTACCAATTCTTCACTTTTTTCTGCATCTTTTAAAATAGCGTTGGCATATCTGAATAGAATCTTATGATATTGATCAAAAACTAATTTGAATACTTTCTCATCACCGGCTTGAAAAAGTTCAAACTGATCCATATTAAGATCTAATTCATGTGCGTTCATAGAATGATAGGCTATCCTTGGTCAAAGAAACATTTTAAAGATAAATGAATTGTTAATTCAATTTTAATAAAATGCGAAGAATATTATCTACATGAACAAAAAAAAGCCGATTCGTTAGTAAACGAACCGGCCATAAAACGCTATCATTTTTATTTTACATCAGTCAAGGCATTTTCAAAATCAGCTATTAAATCGTCGATGTGTTCAATGCCAACTGATATTCGGAGCATACCAGGCGTTATCCCAGAAGTTTTCTTTTGTGTTTTATCATGGTGACTCCCCCACATGCTCGCAGGGTGAACGACTAGGGATTCAACGCCACCTAAGCTCGCTGCATTCGCAAAGATTTGTAACTTATTCAATATGGATTGTGCGTTAAGGTATGCTTGCTCGTCATCACCAATGACTTCAATACATAGCATGCCGGTTCCGCCACGCATTTGTTTTTGTGCAAGTTCATATTGTGGATGCGTATTAAGTCCGATATAAGCAACATGTTTTATCGCAGGCTGCTTCTCAAACCATTTCGCTAATTCAGAAGCATTGCTGTTAATCTGTTTGACGCGCATGGAAAGGGTTTTTAACCCTCGAAGAAGTAACCAAGAGTCAAAGGGACTTAGCGACGCACCTAATACCAACGATCTCCTCCATGCACGGTGGATATACTCTTTACTACCACAAATGGCACCGGCAGTCAAGTCGGAATGTCCGCCTAAATACTTGGTTGCACTGTGAACAACGACATCAATTCCGAAATCTTTGGGTGTTTGATTGATAGGAGAGGCGAAGGTATTATCGACCATCGTTATAATCTGATGTTTCTTTCCGAGTTCAGCAATAAAAGCCAAATCCGTAATATCTAAATTCGGATTAGAGGGCGTTTCAATGTATATAAGCTTAGTGTTTTCTTGAATTGCGCGCTCGAACGCTTCATTATCTTTCTGATCGACATGAGTTACTGAAACGCCATAGTCGCTCAAGAATTCTTTAAAGAAGAGCATAGCACCAGAATACAGTGAGTTTTGGGTTACAATATGATCTCCAGCTTTTACAACCGCCAGAATTGCCGTGCTTATTGCTGCCATCCCCGTTGCCAGCAGCA
>JBEBRI010000071.1:0-18833 GCA_040394915.1 Sphingobacterium sp. | reverse complement strand
TGGAAATGTCATTGGCTAACACGGATGGATTTGGGTATCCATCTTGCCATTGCGTACTCCCCTCCTCCTTGCGCTTCAAAATCGCTTGTTGAATGATAGTCCAAATACGGTCTAAGTCTTGGATGCCGGCTTTCCTTAATTTTCGTTCGTCTGTCATTCTAGCTGATTGCATAACTTTCTTTTTGCGTAAAAATAGCATAGCACAAATGTAATGAACAGAATACTTAAAAAGGAAAAATCCCCGATTCACATCGAGGATTTACCTTGTAGGGTTAACCGAACCCTACGGAACCAATTGAATTAATAAAAACGAATAAAATCTTATTGATAATCCTTTGGATACTTTCCTTTTTCATAGGTTCCGAAGCCAAACATATGAGCCTCGAAATGACCAACAGGATTTACATTAAAGTCTTCTTTAATCACATTTTCGAGACCAACTAAGGAATAAGCCGCATTCACCACTAAGCGTCTTAAATCAGCGCTTTTTAAGTCAATTGATGAACCCATTGTGCTCGCAAACACTTTCCCTTGCTGACCGCCTGGCAGTTGATATTGCTTTGTCCACGCAACCGGCATAATCGTCTTATGCCAATTTACAGGACTCTCCGCTGTCATACCAGCAGTTGGCTGCCCAAATACTAAAACTTGCGCATTGGCTAGATTATTACGAATACCATAAACATCGGAGGGTACCCAAATATCTTTAACACCCAGTAAAATCGGATTCTTCGCTTCGACTTCTAAGCCATTAATCAATCCTCGGGTTCCTTCTTTTCCATGATCACCATGGTGGTTTACCCAAGTCTCGCCAAGTACCAATCCGCCAAAGCCTCCCTTCCATTCTGCACTTTTTTCACTGTAACCATAGTGCTTGTATGGGCTTTTGGAATCTTTATTAAAATTAAATGCATGGGTGGCTGTGCGCAATCCGATTACCGGCTTTCCAGCCTTCAAATACGAATCAATATGCTTCATTTGGGCATCTGGCAATTCCCTAAATCGCGTGGCAATAATCAATAAGTCGGCGTCTTTTAGATTCTCTAAACCGGGAATATTATGCTGATATTCGGGATTGATTTGCTTGGTTTTAGGATCAATCGCAAATAACACGAATGTTTCAAAGCCATGATGCGTAGTTAAAATCTTCGCTAGCATTGGCATGCTTTCTTCGGATCGGTACTCCTCATCACCTGAAACAAGCACAACTTTCTTACCTTTCGCGGTTCCTGCATTGGGTTTAAAATGGAGCCAATCTTTCTGTTGAGCACATGCCGCGTGAATCCCGACGGTCAGGATAAGCAACAGAAATGCAGTCATTTTTTTAATCAGGAATTTCAAATTTAAGTGTTGTTTGTGCGTTCGTATCATATGTATATAGTCCATTCTCTTTATTTACTAAATATTAGCTTATGCGGTTTCTACCGGTCTATCCTCCGGATGTACTTCCGGCTTATAGGATCTTTTCTGCCAGATATAGAAAAATAAAAATACGACAATCAGTATTGCTGGAAATAATGCCAATTTCGCTAATGTCGCTTGCCCTACGGCTAAGTCGATATTTTCTACGGTTTGACCGGTAGCGGCTACTGCTTCTTTCGATTTATCAATCCAACGTCCGATTATAGGTTGAAAAATTGAAGTGGAGAACATACCGACCCCACCGATGATCGACATGCCAAGGGCACCGCTCAATGGCACGCGTTGAGCTGTCGTTGCAATCATTGTAGGCCAGAAATAGCACACCCCAACGGCGAAGAAAATCGCAGCAACATAAGCCATCCCTCCAGTTACTACTGAAAACATGTAAACCCCTATTGTCGCAAATATTGCAGAAAATAAAAGTACTCCCGTTTGTCCTAATACCTTAACGACGGAGCCGGCGAAGAATCGGCCAACCGCCATTACACCAGTAACTAAGGCTAATATTAACATCGGGCTGGCACCACTATCTGCCATAATAATCCCTACCCACTGCTGAGGTCCGAATTCTGATATCGCCGTCAAGGCCATACAGCAGAATAAGAAGATAAAGATTGGGGAAAACATCGCTTTAAAATTATTTGAAATTGATGCTGCCGCCTCTTGTTTTGGTTCTGGAAATGCTTTGCCCCAAAAGATAATAGCATATAGAATGGTTGGCACCATGATTACCCACATTTGTGTTTGCCAAGAAGCGCCGAAATCGGTCATGAATTTGGAGATTAAACTCCCCAAAACAATTCCCCCCGGGAACCACATATGGAAACGATTTAACATCTTATCCATTCGTTTACCCGAGTACAAATCGGCAATCAGGGGATTACAGGCAGCTTCCGTACAGCCATTGCCAAAGCCAATAAATAGCGTAGAAATTAACAACGAGGTATAACCTGTCGCAAAAATCGTCAGGATAATCCCCAGGGTATGCGAAATAAAAGCGATACGCATGATATTGGCTGGCCCTATTTTATAATAGAACAACCCGCCTAATATCATCGAAATTGGAAAGCCTAGAAACCACATGGAGTTGATAAACCCCAGTTGTTCGGCACTTAGATTAAAACTTGCTCCGAGTTGCGGAAGAATGCCCGCACGGATGGAAAAAGTGAGGCCTGTTGTAATTAGGGCTAAACAGCTCCCAAAAAACAAAGCATTACTGTTAACTTGCTTACTCATAATGTTGGTTTATATTAGTTAAGAAAACAGCGAGATAAGGATAGCACGAGTATACCCCTACTCGCCAATTTTTAAGCTTTCGCTATCATCGATTTAATAAAAGTATAACCTTCTTCAGCAATTTCCCAAGGATCTGAATATTCTCTCCATACATTAATTGCATTGGCGAAATCCGGATCGGCACGAGAGAATGACTCAATCGTATACCAACCTTCATAATTAGCGGCTTTTAAAGCCGCAAACACCTCCTGCCAATGAACTAATCCTTTTCCAGGTGTCCCTCTGTCATTTTCGCTGATGTGCACATGTGCTAAGTATGGACGAATACGATCGATCGGTTGCTTTATGCTTTTCTCTTCAATATTAGCATGATGAGTATCATACATGGCTTTCACATGCGAGTGATTTGTCAATTCTACTAACTTTGCCAACTGCTCCATGGTGTTGGCTAAGTACGTTTCAAAGCGATTTACCGCTTCTAATGCAAGCACAATGTCGGCTTGTTTTGCATATTCTCCTGCCTGCTGTAATACGTCGGCGCTCCACTGATATTCTTGTTCGGTTGGTGCAGCTCTGGAAAAAGATCCGTGAGCGGAATGAAAAGGACCACAAATAACTTTGGACCCCAAATCATGCGCACGATCGATGGCCCACTTAATTTTATCTATACCTCGCTGTCTCACCAGTGAATCGGGAGCGATTGGATTGTCGTCGGCACCGAGTACAAATACGCCAGTTGTTTCCAAATTTAATTCGCGAGCATAATTCCCCAGGGCTTTATATTCCGCCTGCTCGGGCGAGCCGATCAATAGCTCAACTCCATCGTATCCTATCGTTTTTAATCGATCTAATAATGGAAAAACAGCCGATGAAACACCAGCAGACCAGGGCAATAAGTTAAATCCAATTTTGTTCATTCTCTTTCTTTTCGTTTTTATCGGTTCTCAAAAAATCTTGAGGGGATTTGGTTAGCATTCCGTCCTGCGAAGTCGCAGTTCGACAGTTAAGCCTCCCCATTATAGGGAGGTTGGGAGAAACTGTCTTCGTATAATATATGAAACTAAATAGCTATTTTAAAATCTTCGGGTCTGAAAAGAGTAGATGTTCAAGGGGGCGATGTTAAAGCCTATATAAAAACATTCCCCCTATTCCATCATTCATTTATTCTAACCCAAATTAATTTTTTTCCAAAGGATGCATTTTCAGCAATTCCTCCGGTGAATAAAATCCTTTTTTATCCCGGACTGCTTCGCGAATGGCTTGTACCTTAGCCCTTGAAATCGCGCCGGCGTTATTGCCAAATGTATTGCGGACATAGGTCAATACATCGGCGATTTCTTGATCACTTAACATCGCACCAAAAGGGGTCATAGGAACTTGACCAGGAAATTTTTTACCATTCACTTCGATAGGTCCCATTAACCCATGTAAGGTCAACTTAATCAATCGATCTTCATTACCAGTTACCCAAACACTCTGATTTAATGGAGGGAATCCCGACGTTTCTAATCCTTTACCATTGGGCTGATGACAAGTGATACAATAGCCTTCTTTCGCGTAGATTACCGCACCGCGTTTAAACTGCTCTAAATCTTGTCCTTTTAAGCTAGTTCTTAAACTTCCACCCTCTGCTCTTTGCTTCACCGATCTATTGTTCAGATGCGCAAACGAGGTTTTGTAAGCTGGCTTATTCCATTTGTCCAATGAAGTCGTATCAATTGCATTTATTAGCTCCAATCCAATTGATGGATTTAACCATGACACGGCTGCAATGACTTCTAATTTAACACGACCATTTTCGTCTTTTGCGGCTTTAGCAAATAACTCCTTATAGTTTTTAATCTTATCGGTGTTATATCGTAGCGCATGTACTGCCGCCGCACGTGCATGATAATCTGTCGAGTTTAGTAGTTTTTCCAGTAATCCAGCATCAATCTTATTCGCTCCCCAAGTTACCCACATCGCTTCTGTTAAGTTATGAAGGTATTTAGGATCCTTAGTATCCAGTTTTTCTGCCCAAGCCAAGGTTTTCTTCAGCACTTCAGCATCATCGCGTAGACGCAGCTCAGCACGTGTTCTGTATCTGGAGCGATATTCCGGCAATTTTAAGTTTTCTAAAAGTTCATCGATGCTCGCGCCGTCAATTTTCGCCGGTTTTACCAATGGTCTAGATGGATAGGTAACACGGTAAATACGTCCATGAACATGATCCCGAAGTGGATCACGCGCATTGTGCTGCATATGACCAATGAGGATATTATGCCAGTCAACAACGTAAAGGGAACCGTCAGGTGCAAATTCAGCATCTACAGGCCGGAAGTTCTTATCGTCTGACCAAAATAGATCTTGTCGGTGTTGCGATTTAAATCCCGTTCCATCATCGCTTAACGTATGCTGTTTCGCGCCTAAGAAACCGATTGTATTGTTGATAAGATAATCTCCTTGTACATCATCTGGGAAGTGGCGTGATGACACGATTTCAAGTCCTGATGTTGGGCGCACACGATGTAGGCTATCTACTAGAGTAAACGACTTATCATTGGCTTCGCCATAACGAGGCTTCATACTACCGGGAAGCATCCAACGTACATCCGGGCCTGAGGTCTCGGAATAGATCATTTGTCCCCAGTCGTCGGTTGCAATACCCCATGGGTTGGGAATCGAAACCTGAGCAACGCGCTCTAAACGTTTATTTTGGGGCGAATAACGGAAGAACCCTCCATTTGTTGCGCGCACCGGACCGTAGGAAGTTTCTACATTGGTATGTAAGAAAACACCCTCAGCCATATAGATTGCTCCTGATGGATCCATGGTATAAACGCTATGGGCATGATGCGTATCATGATCGTCAAAGCCACTTAATATCACTTCTTTTTTATCGGCCTTACCATCTCCATCCGTATCTTTCAGCAACACCATGTTTTTACCCTGAGACACATAAACGCCCTCTTTCGTAAATTCAAACCCGATTGGTAAATGCAATTTATCGGCAAAAACAGTTTGCTTATCGGCTTTTCCGTCGCCATCCGTATCTTCCAGAATAATAATTTTATCGTTCGGTTTTCCGTCTCCAGCCTTCCAGTGTGGATAACTTGGCATTGTAGCCACCCATAATCGACCTTTCTGGTCAAATGAGATTTGGACTGGATTTGCCAAGTCTGGGAATTGTTCCTCTGAAGCAAATAAATCTATTTTATAGCCAGGAGCTACGTGGAATTTCGACAAGGCTTCATCACCGTAGAGGTATTTCGCTTCCCCCTTTTCTCCAGCTACATAATTAGTAACTACTTCCGGCAGCTTAAGCGTGTTCTTGTCCATTGCGGCTAAGTCCACTTTCTCGCCTTTCGCTGCTTTCCAGATCGCAGTATCTCTTACCTCACCCATTTGGCGAAGCTTTTTGATTTCAAAAGGATAATTATCTGGACCGAAAGGATTAAAACGACGACCATATGCATGTACACCGTTCGGAATTTTGAAATCTTGATTCCAAATCCAATCTTTCTCTAATACGGCTTCTTTTATTTGTTCCTTATGTGATGAAGGCGTACCATCTCCTTTTCCAAAAATACCAGTTACTAAATAGTCTGCGAATTTCGCATAGGCATCTTGCGATAATTGGGATCCGTCAATCGTTAAAGGCTCCGAAGCGCTATCATACCATTTTTTCGTTACCGAGTATACATCCAAGAAAGGAACATTCTTTTCTTTTGCAATACTCGCCATTGCATCCGCATACAACTTGATATTGGCATTTGTTTCTGTCCCGTCAGGGAGATCGTACTTATCCGATAAATCTTCAAAAGCAATTGGCGAAACCAGCACAAGTGTTGTACCCTTTCCGCCGTTATAGTTCTGTTTTCTGGTATGATCAATGAATGCCGCTATTTCTCCTTTAAAATTTTCCAAACCTTCAGCGCCCTTAAACGACTCATTATAGCCGAAAAATCCAATGATCACATCGGGTTTCAAGGTTGTTAACCAAGCATCTTCGGTAGGGAAATGCCCTTCACTACCTGTATTGATATCATATTCCGGATTGAACGCCTCGGCACCGTCAAATGCCCAGGGCGAATTTCTCGATGGATGTGGACGGAAACCTGCTGTATTACCCGGGTTACAGATATTACGTATGTAAAGCATACTATCCGGAAAACGCGTATGGAGTTCTGTATCGAAATCGCCATATTCCATCATTCTAGAACCTAAGTTATTTCCAATCAAGACAATACGCGATCCTTTATGAATCTTAACCGGCTCCATGGATGGCTTATCCGAACAAGCATACAGGAGCATTAACACAACAAAAACTAGAAAGGAACTTCTGAAATTCATAATTTAAATAAAATGTACAAGGTTTATACCCTGTGGCAATAGGCCACATCGATCCAGGTTATTATCAAATATAAAGTTCCATATTTTAAATGGTATCCTGTACTATCCTGATAAGAAGTTTTTTTTATTTATTGAGCGATAAAGGAGTTTAAAAGCTGTTTAGGCTATTTTTTTGATTTTTCATGTAGATTTATGCTTTCTATAAATCGTGGTTTTAGATTGATGTTGAAGACATTGTAAAATGAAAATGCCTTGACATCAATACAGAATCAAGGCATTTAAACATATGAACTAGAGAAAAATGCAAGCTATGCGCCGATGGCTGTTGAAATAGAATTTGAACTGATGAAAGCCACGCGATGGCCGAGCTCTAACAGCTTGGTTTGAATTTCATCTTCAACACGCCCTACTGATTTGATACGCATGATAAATTGTTTATCATCCAGATCAAATGAATGTAGCTGAATATTAGGAATACTTATCTCCAAGGTTTTGATAAGTTCTTCACGAGCTAACATTGTCTTCAATGGTGCTCTGAACGTTAGTATGTAGTGATCCATTATGTTTCTTGGTATGGTTGTAAAATCTGCTTAATTCACTCCAACGCTGACATTGAAATGATTAACCAAATTTAGAAAAGCTTTTAATTAAAACAAGTATATAATTGTTTTATTATTGTCATGATTTTAACGTTTGTCAACGAATAAACATATCGATTATGCCAGTAGAGGCTGTTTATTAAAATATTTCATTAATATTATTTTAACGAAGTGATAAAACTTTAAGGAATATCTATCTTTGTATTCTTGCTTTAAACAAGTAATTGATTGGGTAATGAAAAAGAAGAGTAGTTCAGAACAAATTCTGATGTTACTGAAGATGCGCTGCGAACTGGATGCTGCGTCAGTAGCGTCAGCATTATCAATGACAAAAGAAGGTGCGCGACAACATCTCCTAAAACTGGAGGAAGAAGGCTTAGTGAAGAAGCACTGCAAAAGTGTTGGAGTTGGTCGTCCTTTTAGTTTTTATTCGCTAACCAGTGAAGGATTGGCAAAATTTCCGGACACGCATGCGGATGTAACCGTACAATTACTTGATTCCGTTCGTAATATTTTAGGCGAAAATGCGCTTGAGCTACTCATCAGTGATCGAGAAAAACAAACCTATGCGCGCTATGAAAAAGCATTAGGCACCGCAGCAACAGTCGAAGAGAAGCTGGAAAGACTAAGTCAAATCAGAACGGAAGAAGGATATATTGCCGAATGGTCTAGGGAAAACGACAACTATTGGTTTATTGAGAATCATTGCCCCATCTGTGCCGCTGCAACCGCATGTCAGCGTTTCTGCCGAGCAGAGCTTCAAAACTTTCAACGCCTATTTGGGGATCAATACCTCGTTGAAAGGACACAACATATTCTCGCAGACGAACATCGTTGCGTTTACCGCATCGCTAAGCAAAGTAAGTTTTAGGGATTATGCTCAACGCAAATCACGCGAGCGTCGATACAATTCTTCAACTAATTTAGAAGAACGATAGCTAAATTCTGCACCAAAGCTATTAATAACTAAGCCCTTAATAAGATTATCTTTGGAAGATATGGCGAATAAGATGCTTTCATCTGCAGGGTCTGTCATGCCTTCAAAACGATAGATTCCATCTATTACAAATTCATCAGAAGACAACTCCAGTGCATTTTGTGCACAATACAAACATTCGCCATCCTCGCGAATTAAGAAGTCTTCCGTATAGCCGAGATTCTGCAAATCGTTCACCGCCTCACTCAGGGTATCATAGGATTTATTACGCTGTAATGCCATAACTTATATTTTATATCTTGCAATTAAATATAAGCAATTTTTAAGGGATCGTTTCATTTCAAAAACCTTTCCGGCTTAAATTGGTATTATATTACGTCGTTTTTAGACATTATCAATTTGAATACATTTACTACATTAAATTTAAATGGAAATCACACTTTATATTTTAGGTTCACTAGTTCTTATCTGCTCGCTCCTGCCCTTAATCCGACATGATTATTGGACATTTCGTGTGTTTGAATATCCGCGTATTCAAAAATTGGCGATTGCTATTCTTTGGTTGCTGCTTTATCTTCTCTTTGTTGATTCTGCCAGTCTTTGGCTCAATATTATGGCTGTGGCTGTGGCTATAGCAGCGGTATGTTTGCTTATTCAAATCCTCCCTTTCACTCCGTTAGCTAAAAAGCAAGTATTCGGAACGAAGGAAACTGACAAGTTAAATAGCTTATCGGTATTGATTTCGAATGTATTCGAAGACAACAACAATTACCAAGGCTGTGTCGAGGTGGTAAAGAAGAGCAATGCTGATCTCGTACTTCTATTAGAAACCGATCATCGTTGGGCGAAAGAAACCGCCATTCTGGATCAAGACTATCCTTATCAAATCAAAGTGCCTATCGATAATACATATGGGATGTTAATGTTTTCGAAATTTCCCTTTCAGGATAGTGAGGTCAAATTTCTTGTTGAAGAGGAGATTCCTTCAGTTCATACCAAGATTGAACTTCCCAGTGGACAGCTAGTCCAAGTATTTGCGGTACATCCTACGCCACCGGTTCCAAATGAGAACCCCCGATCTACAGAAAGAGACAAAGAGCTACTGTTAGTTGCTGATCTCGCAAAAAACAGTGATCTTCCAGTCGTTGTCATTGGGGATCTAAACGATGTCGCTTGGAGTTACACCACCGAATTATTTCTGAAGATGAGTGAGCTTCTTGACCCTCGTCGTGGGCGTGGCTTTTTTAACACCTTCCATGCCAAACATCCATTAATGCAGTTCCCTTTGGATCATGCCTTTATCTCGGCTCACTTCAAGTTAATAGCCTTGAAGAAAATGGATAATTTTAATTCGGATCATTATCCTATTTTTGTCCATCTGCAATATGCGCCTCAGAATGAACGTATCCAAGAGGACAATCAATTAGAGGCAAGCCAGGCAGATCAGGAAATCGCCGCAGAGAAAAAAACGGCTGATACATCAGATTAACGTAGATGATGAAAACCAATAACGATTACAAACAAATCAATAAGAAGCTATGGAATGAGAAAGTAGCCTCACACTTGTCTTCCGACTTCTATGATATGGAAAGCTTTCTTGCAGGAAACAGTTCGCTAAACCCAGTTGAACTCGACCTTTTAGGTCATGTTGAAGGCAAAAAGATATTACATCTTCAGTGTCATTTCGGACAAGATACGTTATCCCTCGCGCGCTTGGGCGCTGAAGTGACAGGATTAGACCTATCTGACCAAGCTATCTTGGCGGCAGAGGAACTTGCGAAAAAGCTCAATTTGGATGCTAAGTTTATTTGCACTGATGTGTATAATACGCCCGAGAGCCTCAACGCACAATTCGACATGGTCTTTACGAGTTATGGAACAATTGGTTGGCTTCCAGATTTAAACGCCTGGGCAGCGGTTATCAAGCGAGTGTTAAAACCTGGAGGTCAATTCGTGTTCGTTGAATTTCATCCGGTGGTTTGGATGTTTGATTATAACTTTGAAAAAGTGGGCTATAATTACTTCAATGATGGCCCCGTCGAGGAAATGACGGAAGGTACTTACGCTGATCGTGAAGCTGAAATAAGCAATAATAGTGTTTCATGGAATCATTCCTTGGGGGAGGTTTTCACCGCATTATTAAACGAAGGGTTTCATATCAATTCTTTCCAAGAATATGATTATTCGCCATATAACTGCTTTTTAAACACCGAGGAGTACGAACCCAAGAAGTTTAGAATTAAACATTTAGGAAATAATATCCCCATGCTGTACGCATTATCGGCTACAAAAGCTTAAAATCCCCTGTAATCAGGGATAAATAAGCTATTATTTCCTCCGTACTTTTATGCCCAGTTTAGATGTCAGCTATATGAAAAACAAATCCATTCTAGTAGTAAATAAGTACCTATTACTTTGCTTCTCATTTTTATCTATTTTGAGTTTACAGCGCGTGCAAGCGCAGGGAGCAGCTGCTGCCTATGAGGTCATTGAAGATTTCAACTTATGGCAAACGCACAAGGATAAAGAAGCGACAATATTTGCCAACGTGGCTTATATACGTCAGGAGCCTTCCACTAAAAGCAGTCTTATCGACTCAATTCCGGTAGGAACTGCCATTAAATTCTTAGAAGATGAAGGGCTGAACAGAACAGAGATTCGCGGCATGAATCTGCCATGGTATAAAATTTCTTATGAAATTAATAAAGAGAAGAGAAACGGATATATCTGGTTAGGACTGGTTGCTTTAGATTGCAAGAAAGACCCTAAATCGGGCAATAGTTTCTTATACGGGATCTCCTGGACCAATAATGAGCAGTCTTATGATTGGATCGAAGCGAAAGTCCTCGACAAGAACAATCAACTTATTCAAAAGCATGGCTTTGCACACCATATGGGAGGACAATCCTTCGCTCACTCCGAATTTACAGAAGACAAAAGACTAAAGGACACCAAAGCAATTTACAACATCATATTTGCCGGAGAAGCTTGCGGTATTCCTACTGTAACATATGGCTATGCATGGGATGGTACAAACCTGTACAGCCTTCCTAAAATATCCTCAGTATCCGATGCGGGCGTTTATTATTATAACGAAGAGTTGGATTTCCCTAAGCTAACTAAGCCGGGAAACCAACTCATCGTCAAAAAGATTGAAGAAGGTGAGGTAATTGACGACAGTAAAGACGAATTAGAATACAAAATCAAAAAGTCGGAAGAGCACTACTCTTGGGATGGTAAATCTTACCAAAAGTTGAACTAATCTATTGCTCCGCGATTTTTAAAATCGAGTCATATACGTTATTTAAATCCTCTTCGGAGATACAGTATGGCGGAACGATATACACGGTATTTCCTAGCGGCCGCATTAGAATTCCTTCCGCTAGGAATTTTTTATACAGTTGTTCTTGCATATTGTTGAAATAGGAATTCTCTCCTACCCGCCAGTCCATTGCTAGTATCGTTCCACACTGCCGAACCGCTTCAATGACTGGTACGCTCCTTACTTGCTCTGCAAAGGCTGTGTGCTGCTTTCCAATGCGCTCTATCGCTTCGAAGGTGTCTGCCTGAAGGAGTAAGTCCAAACTAGCTAAAGATGCCGCACAAGCTATAGGACTCGCTGTGAACGAATGGCCGTGAAAAAAAGCTCTCTTTTTTTCGTCAGCATAAAAGGCCTGATAAATTTCTTCTCGACAGGTCGTAATCCCCAAAGGCATCGTACCTCCGGTTAAACCTTTAGAGAAGCACATGAGGTCGGGCTGTTCACTAAGTTGATTTGCAGCAAATAAAGTTCCGGTTCTTCCAAAGCCTACAAATACTTCATCTTGTATTAGGATCACTCCCCGATCACTGCAATGCCGCATGAGTTGCGATAAAGCTTCCGCAGTATGCATTAACATCCCGCCAGCTCCCTGCACCAAGGGCTCATAGATAAAGCAGGCCAGTTCACTTGCATGTTGATCGATTAAGGCGTACAATTCTTCGAGATTTGATGAATTCGGCGTATCGATAAAGATGACTTCAAATAATAAGTCTTGGAATGGGGCCGTCCATATTCCGCGCTCACTGACGGACATCGCGCCGAACGTATCGCCATGATAGCCATCCTTAAATGCGAGAATCTTATTTTTTTTCTTCCCGCTTTGATGTGCAAATTGAATACACATCTTTAATGCGACTTCAACCGCTGTAGACCCGTTATCGGAATAAAACACTTTCGTCTGATTTGCAGGCAACAAGTCCAATAGACGTTCCGACAGCGTAATCGCAGGTTGATGCGTAAATCCAGCGAAAATGACTTGTTCTAAGCATTGCAATTGTTCGTAGACTTTATCAGCAATATACGGATGAGCATGGCCATGTAAGGTAACCCACCAGGAAGAAACAGCATCAATATATCGGTTTCCGTCTGCATCGAACAGATAGGATCCCTTACCCGAAAGAATTGGGATATGCGTTGTTGTTTTCATTTGGCTATAAGGATGCCAATTAACCTGTCTATCGCGCGCTGTTAGCTCATCGAACATGATGTATTCTCCTCCTTTTTCATCGGCTTTAAACCTAAATTTTTCAACATCATCATATCCTCATTGACAGCTGGGTTCGGCGTCACCAGTAAAGTTTGTCGCTCGCCCGTAAAGATGGAGTTGGCCCCCGCCATAAAGCACCAGGCCTGCTCCTCTTCGCTCATTTCAATTCGCCCTGCACTTAGCCTAACCATTGAGGAAGGCAATACGATTCGCGTGGTAGCAATCATACGAACCATTTCCCAGGTATCAATCTTCGGCAAATGTTCTAAAGGGGTGCCGGCCACTCTTGCTAATGCGTTAATAGGAACAGATTCCGGATGCTTCTCCATATTAGCTAGGGTCATCAGCATAGAAATACGATCTGTTGGCGTCTCTCCCAGTCCGATAATACCACCTGAGCATACGGTAATGCCGGCTTTCCGAACATTCTTGATGGTTTCAATTCGATTATCGAACTTCCGTGTCGAGATGATTTCATCATAAAACTCTTCAGAGGTATCCAAATTATGGTTATATGCATATAGACCAGCTTCCTGAAGGCGAATCGCTTGACGCTCGGTAAGCATACCTAATGTGCAACATACTTCTAATCCGAGGTCGTTTACGCCTTTTACCATATCGATTATGCGGTCGAAATCTCGATTATCACGTACCTCTCTCCAAGCGGCCGCCATACAAAACCGCGAAGAACCATTATCTTTTGCTTTCTGTGCATGTGCCAATACGGTTTCCGTCGGTAACAATGCCTGTACTTGAATATCGGTGTGGTATCGCGCAGCTTGTCCACAATAAGAGCAATCTTCTGGACAACCGCCAGTTTTAACCGATAACAGGGTGGAGATTTGAATTTCATCAGCCTTATGCCAAGCCCGGTGAACTGTAGCGGCCTCATAGGTAAGCTCCATTAAGGGCTTATTATAGATCGCTAGCAGTTCTTCTTTCGTCCAATCGTGACGTAGAGTATTCTTATTTTTCATGTTTTTTTTTAAAACTATAATCTAAATGTTCGTTAAACTTCTTTGCTTTTCCAGGGGCTGGTTAGACATTCCACTCCAACGGGTAGATACTTACGTATAATTGAGGATGTTGCTTCAGAAAAGTCACCGTTAAACACCACGGTATCTATAGGAATTCCCTTGGATACCAGCGCCTCGATTGAGAGCATCGTATGATTAATACAACCTAAATAATCTTGCAGAACCAACACTACAGGAAGCTTCAAGTGAACAATGAGGTCAATAATGAATTCTTCATCATTTATAGGTACATATAAACCTCCAGCACCCTCTACTACAAGACTTCTATCGGTATCCGGCAAACTAAAATCTGACAACAGTATGTTTAAGCCATCGAGTGCTGCCGATGCATGTGGCGACAGCGCGGCAGTCAATTTGTATTGTTCTGGAAATATCTTAACCTTATGGTCGGCTAGCTCTGCAACTTGCATACTATCACTTCGCTGTAAATCGCCAGATTGGATGGGCTTCCAATAATCAGCATTCCATAACTTAACCAACATGGCGGAGACATGAGTCTTACCAATACCCGTCCCAATGCCTGTTACAAAAACTTTCTTTATCATAGGTACTCTTTTAATATCCCTTTCAATCGATCTATTTCAGCAAAGCTATTGTGTGCATGTAAGCATACTCGAAGCCTGCCCGTGTTCAGTGGAACCGTTGGCGGCATCACAGGATACACCGATAATCCTGCCCTATCAAGCTCTTCAGCTTTACTCTTCAAAACATTTAATTCAGGGATGATAATAGGCTGTATAGCAGAGAACAATACTTTATTGCCTACTCTTTTTGAAGGAGCATTAAAGTATACAATGCGCTCCTGAAGCTGCTTTCTCAATATTGGATTCGCGTCAATAAATTGATAAGCGGCCTGTATACTAAGCGCCATCAAGTCTGAATTTCCAGTGCTATAAATGACTGGGGAAGCGAAGTTGACCAGGTAATCTTTTAGCGCTCGAGAAGATAAGACCGCAGCTCCATGTAAGCCCATTGCTTTACCAAAGGTGATCACTGTCGCGAAAACACGTTTCATCAATCCCTGCTCATAGACCAATCCATTTCCATAAACGCCGACCGCATGGGCTTCGTCAACTATCAAATTTGCGCCATAAGCTTCTGTCAGATCAATTAAGTCTGCTAAAGGGGCGATATCTCCATCCATGGAATATATCGACTCCACAAGCACCCAAATCTGCCCGCTAGCCTTTTTAAGCAGACTCTCAAGATGATTTAAATCCTGATGTCGAAACTTCCATTTGGTGCCTGCACTCATTTGACAGCCATCATGCACAGAGCGATGAATTAATTCATCCACAAGAATCGTATCGCCGCGGAGGCCTAATGATGAGAGGAGCGATAAATTGGCAATATACCCTGAAGGCATCAGTAAGGCGCTCTCGACACTGTAGCGTTGCGCCAGAAACGATTCCACCTCCTCTTGAACCTTCGTATTCCCGCTAATCAATCTGGATCCCGTTGCGCCCATTAATGCGCTGGGATGCTTGAGAACGATATTCCTTAATTCTCCTTGAAATATGGGGTTTCTAGCCAAACCTAAATAATCGTTGGAAGCGAAGTCCACCCGGTCTCGGTGTAGCTTTAATGTGCGCAGCGTGCCATCATGCGTTCGATTAGCCAATTTATCCTGCCAAGTCCCTAACATGTTCGTACGCTTTCTCTACCTCTAATGCAATTGCTGCAAACCACTGCTCAAACAAGTGCTTTTCAATTGATAAGATTACGGCCGCATGCTGCTCCCATTCCTTATCAAACTCCTGAAGTGCTTTAATCATCTCCTCTAGATGCCCCTCTTCTTCTAGGATAATTGATTTCACCATCGCTTTCGATTGTTGTTGGGTGAGAACCTCTTGGTAGATCGGATATAGTTCGTCAGCACGAACTTCAATAGCATAGGTAACAAACAAATATGCTGCATATTTCAAAGCCTTCGTGTCCAACGTAAAATGCTCCTTCAAATAGCGACAGGCTTTAATATCCAGGGAATGCAGGTAAAACATCGTATGATTTGCTGCCAAGAGGTTTTTGGGCGTATAGTCTGTACATGCATTCCAATCAACCTTAGCGATTTGTTTTTTTAAGTAATAAGCATGACGATGTTCTTCAGCGGCATGTTTCAATTGCATAATATTCGTTGTAACACGATCTTCACTTGCTGAGATCTTCCGCGCGCCAGCATTCTCCATAAAGGAGAGGGTATTTAACCATTTGCCATGTAGGCTATCATTTTTAACGATTCGATCTAGAATAATTCTCATATTTTTCCATTTGCGGTAAAAGTACTACCTTGCCGGCACGTTTAACCCTACCAGTTTTAATATCATGAGTAGTCCGGATAGTATCCCATATCGCAGTTTTATTCATTTTGATCGCGATCTTAATCAACCCGTATATCTACAGATAGCCCAGCAGTTCATCAATGCTATCGCTCGTGGCTATTTGCGCTCTGGAACGAAACTACTGGGTACTCGACAATTAGCGGTATTATTGGACGTGCATCGAAATACGATTAGTGCTGTTTACGATGAACTCTTTTCACAAGGCTGGGTAGAAGTTATCGCCAATCGTGGTACGTTTATATCCTCTGAGCTACCCAAATTGCTTCCAAGTAGTAAATTGGAAAATCAGTACCCAAAGGCTGCCGGCTACTCCTTCAAAAAATCCTTTTTGCTAGATAATCCATTTGAGAAGATTGAACACGACCTTAGTTTTAACGATGGTACTCCCGATATCCGACTAACGCAAATTGAAGACCTCTCGAGGATCTATGCTGCAAACTTAAAGCGCAAAGGCAATCGTAAAAAAATGGGCTACTATAATCAGGATGGTAGTGAATATTTTAAAGAGCAACTCACCCACCATCTTCAACTTACCCGTGGGCTAGCGATATCAAAAGAAAATCTTTTGATTACAAGAAGCATGGAAATGAGTTTATTTATCATCGCCGAGATTATCCTTGAACCCGATGATATTGTAGTCGTGGCAGATATAGGATATTTTTCTGCCAACATGATTTTTCAGAAAGCAGGCAACCGTGTCCGTACAATTCCTGTCGATCAAGATGGGATAGATACCGCTGCCCTGAAGGAAATATGCGCGTCAGAGAAAATTCGAATGGTATATGTTACAGCACAACAACACTATCCAACGACTGTTTCTTTATCGGCTCAGCGCAGAATGGAACTTATCCAGCTAGCTAATCAATACGAATTCATCATTGTGGAGGATGATTATGATTACGACTTCCATTACGAAAAGCAGCCAATACTACCTCTTGCTAGCAATGATCAAAATGGCATGGTTATCTATGTGGGTTCATTTGGAAAGTCACTTGCTCCGGGTTTCCGAACAGGCTTTATTGTCGCTCCCGCGAACATAATGCAAGAAATGCGGAAGCATCTAGGAATTATTGACCGTCAGGGCGATATTCTCATGGAACAAGCATTAGGTGAGCTTATAGCAGAAGGAGTAATAGACAGACACTTAAAGAAATCTTTAAAAGTTTACAAGGAACGTCGTGATTATCTAGCAAAACTATTAACTGAAGAATTGAGCGATTGGGTAGAGTTTAATCTTCCCAAAGGGGGGCTCGCAATCTGGATCAATTGGAAAAAAGCGATCAACCTCTACGAGCTAGCAAAGCGCTGCGAGGAAAGGCATTTGTTTCTTCCAAAAACCTTATTATATCAGACACGTTATATCCGCGGAACACGTTTAGGCTTTGGTAATTTAGACTCTCAGGAAATGAGTCAAGCGATTGGTATATTGAAAGAAGTTCTTAGCGAAATGGAGCGTTAGTTTTCCAATTTCATACGAGCTGTAGACGGAATTGGTGGTCGTTGAAAGTGAATATACATACGTTTGTATTTGATTATTTCTCTAGAATCCGAAAGATTCGTCATCTTGAGATCCTTGAATATCACTTCTGCAGCCTTACGTTCCATCCGAATAGCAAAGTCTAGAAATTCTTTAAACAATGTTCTTCGTTGCTGTGTATTAAACTCACTTTGTTCGCCCAGCCAGAGAATAATATCGTCATCAAAGTGTAGCGTTGTACGATGCGATTTACTGTGGAGGAAATACACTATAGGATCAGGACCATCATTGGTAAACAATCCGAAACCAATCTGCCCATCGTGGTTATTAAAAATATAAGCATAAAAGTGGATGGTACCAATCATTGCAGAATCCACCAATATATTCTTCGAAACCATACAAACTTCTTTAAGCTAATAATCTAATTCACATTGGCCCAGAAGCCATATTCAAATATACTCAATTTGAACAAATAATAGTTAATAAATTAAATATCTCGTAAGTGCAAATGATCAAAATTTAACAAAATGTTCTCCGAAAAATAGAATTTCAACATAAATTATAATTTTATCCCCATACAACAAACGCATCCATTATATCCCTACGCTCAATACAATGTAAAAACCTATTTATCAACACAAAACACACAAAACAATCAGAATTCATAAAAATTAAACTTCGTCAGCACTTCAGCCGCCGCAGTACATAATGACAGAAGCACGACTGATTCATCGTTAAAAGATCGTTTGAATTCCTCAGTATTTCAACCCTCTGCTAATTAAAACAAAAAAATATCTTCTTAGAAATGAGCTTATTTACATGAAAACACATATTTTTAGTAGAATATATTTGGAGGATATAGAGATTAATTCTACTTTTGTATCACAAAATCACGGTAGGTATAGCTCAGTTGGTTAGAGCACTA